>NZ_JBEYVC010000168.1:0-22773 GCF_040643855.1 Streptomyces sp. NPDC047072
GTCCGCGCCGGCCTGCCGGGCGGCGCGGACGATCTCCTCGACCGAGAGATAGGCCCGCACGGGATGGCCGGGTTCACCGATCTCGTAGGCCTCGTCGGCCTTGAGCCGGTGCAGTGAGTTGCGGTCCTCGTGGGGGAAGACGGCGACCGTCCTCGCCCCCACCTCGTAACCCGCGCGGAATGCGCGGATCGCGATCTCACCACGGTTGGCGACCAGTACCTTGCGGAGCATTCCCGATCCCTTCGGCCTGCCGGTGACGCCCCCCATGGTCGTGGCAAAAGGGCAGATCGGCTATGAGAGCCGGGTCACTTCCGGAGCGTGTCGCTGAAGGGGGTCTCGGGGCGTTCCTGGAGTTCGCCGTCGACGGTGATGTCGACGACCTCGTTGTAGAAGGCGATCAGATCCTTGACGGCGGCCACGGCGGGGAGGGGTTCGGGATAGCTCCAGGCGATGTTGGCCAGCGTGCGCGACGACCAGTAGCGGGCGGTGCCTTTGTAAGGGCACCCACTCGTGTGGTCGGTGGCCTCCAGCAGGTCGTCGCGTACGTCCTCGCGGGGGATGTAGTACCGGGTCGGCAGTCCGGTCTCGAAGAGCAGGACGGGCCGGTGGGTGTCGGCGACCGTCGTGCCGTCGATGGCGACCCGGACATGGCGGCTGCTCGGGATCGCGTCGACCCTTTTGTGCGGGTCGCGGGGGTGGACGAAGATCTCCTCCTCTTCCTCGTACCAGTGGTCGACGCCTCGGTTCGGGGCCCGGAACCACTCGAAGGCGATGTGGTCCGCCAGGTCGGCAGCGGGGTAGGTCCAGGCCGCGTTCTCCACGGTCGAGCCGTCGATCTCCAGGTCGTAGAAGACCTGCGAGCCGGCGTGCCTCGCGGGCGGCGGGTTCTTCGCGGGGCGCAGGAGGTTCTCACGGACCTCGGCGCGCGGGAAGGCGTACAGCGGGACCGGGAGGTCGGGTTCCCAGACAAGGACCGGGTGGCGGCTGTCGACGACGGTCACCTCGCCCTTGCGGCCGCGCACCCAGCGCTCGCCGGGCTCCCACAGGAGGCCTTCCGGGGTGGTCCGCACCGCGCGGACGGTGGGCAACGTGGTCATGATCCGTTCTCCTTCCCTCAGGTGGTCAGGAAGTCGGCGAGGCCCGCGAGCAGCCGGTCGACGTCCTCCGTGTCGGTGTAGGGCGCGAGGCCGACGCGCAGTCCGCCGGTGTCGCCGAGGCCGAGCCGGCGGGAGGTCTCGATGGCGTAGAAGGAGCCGGCGGGTGCGTGGACGTTGCGCTCGGGTTCGGCGAGGAAGCGGTAGGCGTCCGCCGTGCTGTGGTCGGCGAAGGTCAGCAGCAGGGTGGGGGTGCGGTCGGCGGCCCGGGAGTGGATGGTGATGCCGTCGAGGGCGGCGAGCCCCTTGTCGAGCCGGGCGCGCAGATCATCCTCGTGGGCTTCGAGGGCCGCGCAGCCCGCCGCGAGGCGTTCGCGCCGGGTGCCGGTGGCCGCGGGGTCCAGTCGGTCGGCGAGGAAGTCGACGGCGGCCCGGGTGCCGGCGAGGAACTCGTAGGGCAGGGTGCCCAGTTCGAAGCGCTCGGGGACCGCGTCGGTGGAGGGCAGCAGCTTGTCCGGGCGCAGGGTCTCCAGCAACTCCGGGCGGGCGGCGAGGACTCCGTGGTGCGGGCCGAGGAACTTGTACGGGGAGCAGACGAAGAAGTCCGCGCCGAGCGCTTCGAGATCGACCAGGGCGTGGGCGGTGTAGTGGACGCCGTCGACGTAGACCAACGCCCCTGCCTCATGGGCCAGTCGGGAGATCTCGGAGATGGCGGGGCGGGTGCCGATGAGGTTGGAGGCGGCGGTCACGGCGACGACACGGGTGCGCTCGGAGAGGACGGCCTGGAGGGGTTCCAGTTCGCCGGTCGCGGGGTCGAAGTCGAGCCACCGGACGGTGGCCCCCGCCCGTTCGGCGGCCTGGATCCAGGGGCGGACGTTGGCGTCGTGGTCGAGGCGGGTGACGATCACCTCGTCGCCGGGCGCCCAGGACCGGGCGAGGGTGCGGGAGAAGTCGTAGGTGAGCTGGGTGGCGCTGCGGCCGAAGACGATCCCGGACGGGTCGGCGGCCAGCAGGTCGGCCAGCGCCCGGCGGGCCTCGACGACGATCGTGTCGGCGTTGCGCTCCCCCGGCGCGTTCTGCCCGCGGTTGGAGAGCGGGTGGGCCAGCGCGTCGGCGACGGCGTCGATGACGGGCCGCGGGGTCTGGGTGCCGCCGGGGCCGTCGAAGTGGGCCGTTCCGGCGGCCAGGGCCGGGAACTGGGAGCGGAGGGCGGTGATGTCGTACGACACGATCGGGCTCCTTGGGTCCGGCAAGATCCGTGGACTTCAGCCTGTCACGACTCGCCGCTCCCGACGAGGGCCGACCAGCGCACGTGCAGGGTGGGCGGCTTGCGGAAGACGAGCCCCTGTGGGGCGCTCGGGCGGTCCGGGTCGAGGCGGAGACCGGGGAGGCGTTCCAGCAGGTGGCGCAGTGCGATGCGGGTCTCCAGGCGGGCGAGGTGGGCGGCGAGGCAGTAGTGCGGGCCGTGGGCGAAGGCGAGGTGGAGGCGGGCGTTCGCGCGGCGGACGTCGAAGCGGTCGGGGTCGGGGAAGACGTCCGGGTCGCGGTTGGCGCCCGCCAGGGAGACGGTGACGAGGTCGCCGCTGCGGATCGTGGCGGGGCCGAGGGTGATGTCCCGGGTGGCGTAGCGGTCGACGACGGCGGCGCCGGGTTCGAGGCGCAGGGACTCCTCGATGACGCCGTCGAGGAGGGCGAAGTCCTGCTGTACGAGGGCGAGTTGGTCGGGGTGGTGCAGCAGGTGGAGCAGGGCGTTGGCGATCATCGCCTCGGTGGTCTCGATGCCGCCGAACATCAGGACGGCGGCGTTGGAGGAGACCTCGGGGAGGGTGAGGGGGCCGATCGCGGAGGCGAGGAGCGAGGTACCGGTCACCGTGGTCTCCACGGCCTTGCGGAGGTGGGCGTACGCCTCCGCGCCCGCGGGTGCCGGGGTGAGTCCGGCGGTGAGGTCGGAGACGGCCTGCACGATGGCGTCGTACCAGGTGAGGACGGTGTCGGGGGTGGTGCCCGCCAGCCCGAGCGCCTTGGTGACGACGGCTACGGCGAGGGGTCCGGCGAAGTCGCGCCGCAGTTCGGCGGTGCCGTCCTGCCTGAGGGCGGTGCCGTTCTTCGTCAGGAGCCCGGTGATGAGCCGGTCCGTCTCTCCCTCGATGAACTCGGCGAACCCGTCGTGCACCGCCCGGGGCCGGAACGGCGCGGCGAACGGCTCGCGGTGGCGGGCGTGTTCGGGGCCGTCCAGGGAGAGCATGCTCGGGCCGACGACCTGCGCGGTGGTGAAGCGGGGGTCGTCGACGGTGAACGCCCCCGCGTCCCGCAGGACTTCGAGCGCGAGGTCGCGGCGGGTGACCAGCCAGCCGCCCAACTCCGGCAGCCAGGAGACGGGTTCGTGCTCCCGCAGCAGGGCCAGGCGTGGATGCGGGTCCTCGGCGAGTGCGGCGAGGGTGGTCGCGGCGCCGAGGGGGAAGGGGGTGACGACGCTCATCGGGCTTGACGCTCCAGGTGGGAGGAGTGATCACGTCCAGGCTAACCTCGTGTTCGCACTGGTGGGCGACCTCCTGCCCTGATCTGTCCGGTTCACAGATCCGGAGCATGACGCTCAGGTGGCCGGAGCACCACGAATGGATAACGGATGCCAACCGCACGGCCGATGCGGGGGTCTAGCTCCCTATGAAGATCTCTTTCCTGCTCCACAACGCCTACGGAATAGGAGGCACGATCACCACCACGTACAACCTGGCCCACGCACTGGCCGAACGGCACGAGGTCGAGATCGTCTCCGTGTTCCGGCACCGGGAGCACCCCAACTTCGTGCTGGATCCGCGGGTGCGGCTGCGGCCGCTCGTCGACCTGCGGCAGGAGAGGGAGCACCCGTCGCATCTCAAGCCGTCGCGGGTGTACCCGCGCTCCGAGTACCGCTACCGCGACTACAGCGAGTTGACCGACCGGCGGATCGCCGAGGCCCTCGCGACGACCGACGCGGACGCGGTGATCGGCACCCGGCCCGGCCTCAACGTGCATCTGGCCCGCCAGGCTCCTCCGAAGGTGGCCCGGATCGGCCAGGAACACCTCACGCTGGACAAGCACTCGCCCCGGCTGCGCACCACGCTGCGCCGCGCCTACCCCGGGCTCGACGTCCTCACCACGGTGACCGAGGCGGACGCGAGCGCCTACCGGCGCCGGATGCGGCTGCCCGGCGTACGGGTGGCGGCCCTGCCGAACAGCGTGCCGGATCCGGTGCTGCCGCCCTCGGACGGCAGGGCCAAGGTGGTCGTCGCAGCCGGGCGGCTGGTGCCGGTCAAGCGGTACGACCTGATAATCGAGGCGTTCGCCCTGGTGGCCGCTGAGTTCCCGGACTGGCAGCTGCGTATCTATGGCAAGGGCGAGGAGCGCGAGCGGCTCCAACGGCTGATCACCGACCTCGGCCTGTGGAACAACGTCTTCCTGATGGGCGCCGCGGCACCCATGGAGGCGGAGTGGGTCAAGGGCTCGATCGGGGCGACCGCCGCGGACTTCGAGCCGTTCGGGATGACGCTGGTGGAGGCGATGCGCTGTGGACTGCCCATGGTGAGCACCGACTGTCCGCACGGTCCGGCCGAGATCGTCGCGGACGGTGTCGACGGCCGGCTGGTGCCGGTCGGGGACCGGGACGCCTTCGCCGGGGCCCTGCTGGAGCTGATACGCGACGACGACCTGCGTCGGCGCAGGGGCCTGGCGGCCCTGGAGAACGCGCGGCGGTTCGCCCCCGAGCCGGTGGTGCGGCAGGCGGAGCTGCTGCTGGAGGAGGCGGTCGAGGCGCGTCGGGCGGGCCGGCCGGTGGTGCGGGAGAGCACTGGTGGCGCGCTCGTCGCCCGGGGCCACGGGGCCCGGGACGCCGCGCTCGCCGTGGCGGACATGGCTGTGCGCGTCGTACGAAGGAGGCGTCGATGACCACGACACCCCGTGCGGCCTGCGCGGCCGACGACCGTGGCCGGATCACCTTCGGCCTGGCGCTGCCCGATGCCGAGGGGCAGCAGGTGCTGCTGCGGCTGCGGCCGAAGACGGGGCAGCCCGAGAAGACCGTGCGGGTGCTCGACATGGAGGCGACGGGCGAGGGACACGCCAGTGCCGTACTCGATGCGGACGCCGTGCTGGAGGAGGGCCGGTGGGACGTCTTCCTGCTCCGCGGCTCGGAGCGCACGCGGCTTCGGCCCGGCCACCGTGACCTGCGGGAACTGGTCGACGGGCATCTGCGGGAGTGGCCGTCGCCGCTGGCCGTGCGGATCCCCTACGTCACCAAGGACGGGTACCTCGCGATCCGGACCTGGCTGCGGCCGGCGCACGCGGAGGCCGGGCGGGTCGATGTGACGGACCGGACGCTGCGGGTCGAGGGCCTGCTGCACGGGGCCGTGCTGCGGGACGGCGCCGAGGTGCTGCTGCGGGTGCGGGGCGCGGAGGACGTCGTACGGGTGCCGCTGACGCGGACGCAGACGCGCGCCTTCTCCTTCGGGGTCGACCACGAGCAGCTGGGCGACGGCGTCTGGAACGTCTTCGTACGGCCCGCGCCGGGCGCGCCGCCGGTCCGGCTCGCCCGGCTGCTGGACGACGTGGCGGACCGCAAGTCGGTCTTCGTCTATCCGAGTACCGCGGTCGGCGACGCGATCGTGCGGCCGTACTACACCCTCGACAACGACCTCTCGGTGGAGGTGAAGCGGGCCGCGCGCTGACCGGTCACTCCCAGGTCACTCCCAGACGACGACGTTGCGCCGCACCGGCACCGTCGAGGCGTCCGTGGCGAACAGCTCGGGCGAGTGGGCGCGGATGCGTTCGATGTCGTCGAAGACGGCCCGCAGATGGGTGCGCATCGCGGTGCGGGCCAGGTCCGTGTCGCCGCCGACCACCGCGTCGAGGATCTCGTGGTGCTGGGCGGCGAACACGGCCGGGGACACGTTCTCGTGCAGCCCGAGCCGCCGGGCCCGGTCCAGATGGCCCTTGGCCGCGGCGACGGTCGTCCAGACCTCGCCGTGGCCGCTGAGCCGCATCAGGCCCTGGTGGAAGGCCTCGTCCAGGGCGAAGAACTCCTCCAGGGCGAGGCCCTCGCTGCGCTGACGGGCGAGGTTGTCCCGTAGTTCGCCGACGACCTCGGGGTCCAGCTCCGCGGGCAGGTCCGCGAGCGAGGCCAGCTCCACCGCCTCCCGCAGGAACTGCGCGTCGGCGACCCGTGCCGGGTCCACCCGGGAGACGAAGGACCCGATCTTCGGGAAGACCTGCACCAGCCCCTCCTGCCCCAGCAGGATCAGGCTCTCCCGCACCGGGGTGCGGCTGACGCCCAGCGACGCGGCGAGCTCGTTCTCCGACAGGGCGGCGCCCGGGGCGAGTTCGAGGGTCAGGACCATCTGACGCAGCTTCAGATAGATGTCGCGACGGCTGGTCCGCCCGTTCGTTTGAGCCATGCGCACATCGTACGTAGTCACGGCGGTACAAGTATTGCGATGCTCCGCGACAGATGCTTGTATACAAGTACTTCGCGACAACCTGAGGGACACAGGAGCCGCTGTGAGCAAGATCGAACGCGTGGAGGTGTTCGTCGCCTCCCCCGGGCGCACCTTCGTCACCCTGCGCATCACCACCACGGACGGGGTGACCGGCCTCGGCGACGCCACGCTCAACGGACGTGAGCTGGCCGTGGCGAGCTATCTGCGCGACCACCTGGTGCCGCTGCTGATCGGCCGGGACCCGGCGCGCATCGAGGACATCTGGCAGTTCCTCTACAAGGGCGCCTACTGGCGGCGCGGCCCGGTCACCATGACGGCGATCGCCGCCGTCGACACCGCCCTGTGGGACATCAAGGGCAAGGTGGCCGGCCTGCCCGTCTACCAGCTGCTCGGCGGCCGCTCCCGCGACGGCGTCCTGGTCTACTCGCACGCCAGCGGCACCGACGTGCCCTCCCTCCTCGACGACGTCTCGCGCTATCTGGAGCTCGGGTACAAGGCCGTGCGGGCGCAGGCGGCCGTGCCCGGGGTCGGGGGCACCTACGGGGTCCGCAAGGGGCAGGTCTACGAGCCGGCCGCGACCGACCTGCCGGAGGAGCAACCCTGGGACACCGAGGCCTACTTGGGCTTCGCGCCGACCTATCTGGAGGCCGTGCGCGAACGCTTCGGCTTCGGCTTCCACCTCCTGCACGACGTCCACCACCGCCTGACGCCCATCGAGGCGGCCCGGTTCGGCAAGAGCGTCGAGGCGTGCCGGCTGTTCTGGATGGAGGACCCGACCCCTGCCGAGAACCAGGAGGCGTTCCGGCTCATCCGCGAGCACACCACCACCCCGATCGCGGTCGGTGAGGTGATGAACTCCATCTGGGACGTACAGGATCTGATCACGGGTCAGCTGATCGACTACGTCCGCACGACCGTGGTGCACGCGGGCGGGATCACCCACCTGCGCCGGATCTTCGACCTCGCCGCGCTGTACCAGATCCGCACCGGCTCCCACGGAGCCACCGACCTCTCCCCCGTGAGCATGGCCGCCGCCGTCCATCTCGACCTCGCCGTACCGAACTTCGGCATCCAGGAGTACATGGGCCACCCGGACGAGACGTACGAGGTCTTCCGCACCGGGGTCGCTTTCGCCGACGGCATGCTCCATCCGTCCGAACAGCCGGGCCTGGGTGTGGAGTACGACGAGAAGGCCGCCGAACGCTTTCCCTACCAGCGGCGTTATCTGCCGGTCGCGCGTCGGCTCGACGGGTCGGTGCACGACTGGTGAGCGCGTTCTTGAATCGTACGGTGGCCTCCCGACTCCCCTATGGGCAGCGGCCGTTGGTGGATCCAGCCGAACTCCGCACGGGGATCGTCCACTTCGGGCTCGGCGCCTTCCACCGGGCACATCAGGCGGTCTACACCGAGGAGGCGGCCGCGCTCTCCGGGGAACCCTGGGGCATCACGGCGGTCGCGCCCCGGTCGACGGAGACCGTGCGGGCGCTGCGCGAACAGGACTGTCTGTACTCGCTTGTGGAGCGCCGTCCGGACGGCGATCGCTGTCGGGTGGTCGGCTCGGTGATCGACGCGCTGGCCATGGGGCCGGACGCCATGGCCGTCGACGCCCTGCTCACGGATCCCTCGGTGACGGTGGTGACGCTGACCGTGACGGAGAAGGGCTATCAACGCCCGCCGTTCACACCGGTGATCGCACGGCTGGCCACGGGACTCGCCGCCCGGATGCGCGCGGGGGCGCCGCCGGTCAGCGTCGTCTCCTGCGACAACATGGCCGACAACGGCGGTGTGTTGGGCCGGGTCGTCCAGGACTTCGTCCGCACTTCCGAGTGGCCGGACCGGGCGTGGGTGCTGCGCCGGATGGCCGAGGCCGTCGCCTTCCCCTCGACGGTCGTGGACCGGATCGTGCCCGCGACGACCGACGCCGACCAGGCGGGGGCGCGTGCGGCCCTCGGGGTGCGCGACGCGCTGCCCGTCACGGCCGAGCCGTACCGCCAGTGGGTGCTGGAGGACTCCTTCGCCGCGCCCCGGCCGCCCTGGGAGAAGTCCGGAGCGCTGGTCGTCCCGGACGTCCGGCCCTACCAACTCACCAAGCTGCGGCTGTTGAACGGCTCCCACTCGGCACTGGCCTACGCCGGTCTGGCCACCGGGCTCACCACGATCGCCGAGGCCATGGCGACCGACTGGGGCGAGCCGTTGGTGCGGGGGCTGTGCGCGGAGGTCGCGCCCACGCTCCCGGCGGGCGGACCGGATCCGGCCGCCTACACCGATGATCTCGTCGTCCGCTTCCGCAATCCCGCGATGCGGCACCTGCTGCGGCAGATCGGCACCGACGGATCACTGAAGATCCCGGAGCGCTGGCTGCCCGGGCTGCGCGAACTGCGGGCACGGGGCGCGCGTACGCCGATGCTCGAACTCGGCCTCGCCGCCTGGGCGTTGCACGCCGGGCGACCGGTGCGTGACCTGCTCGTAGAGGTCGGCGCCGGCGACCTGGCCGAGGACTCCGCGCTCACCACCGCCGTCACGGACCGGCTCCCCGCTCTCCGCACCGGACTCGTGGAGATCTGACCACCCCGCTTCATCTCCGTCCCCGAACAATGGAGTTCACGATGAAGGACAGCGTCATAGCCGCTCAGCAGACGCCGGCCGCGCAACGCAGTACCGGAGATCTCGCCAGAGCCGCCGTCTCCGGCTGGCTCGGCACGGCCATGGAGTTCATGGACTTCCAGCTCTACTCGCTGGCCGCCGCGATCGTCTTCAACAAGATCTTCTTCCCGGACGTCAGCCCCGCCATCGGTCTGATCGCCGCGATGGCCACCTACGGCGTCGGGTACGTCGCCCGGCTCGCCGGGGCCGTCTACTTCGGGCGGATGGGCGACCGGATCGGCCGCAAGAAGGTCCTCTATCTGACGATCCTGCTGATGGGCGCGTCCACGACGCTCATCGGTGTGCTGCCGACCTACGGCATGATCGGCATCCTCGCGCCGGTACTGCTCGTCGCGCTGCGGCTGATCCAGGGCTTCGGCGCGGGCGCGGAGATCGCCGGGGCGACCGTACTGCTCGCCGAGTACGCGCCCGTCCGGCGGCGCGGGCTGGT
This sequence comes from Streptomyces sp. NPDC047072, assembly GCF_040643855.1. Lineage (NCBI taxonomy): Bacteria > Bacillati > Actinomycetota > Actinomycetes > Kitasatosporales > Streptomycetaceae > Streptomyces > Streptomyces sp. NPDC047072. Next base: position 9,657 of record NZ_JBEYVC010000168.1, read on the forward strand.
CTCCTCGCTGGTGTCGCTCGGCACCAACTCCGGGACGCTGGCCGCCTCCGGGCTCTGGGCGGTGCTCCTCGCGGTGCTGAGCGAGGACCAACTCCTGTCGTGGGGCTGGCGGTTGCCGTTCCTGCTGAGCTTCGTGCTGATGCTGTTCGCGTTCTGGCTGCGCCGCGGGCTCAAGGAGAGCCCGGTCTTCGAGGAGCGGCCCGACGTGGTCGACGGCGTGGCGATGGCCAAGGACGAGGTGCTCGCGGCGGCGCAGGACGGCGATGTCCTCGCGGCGGGCATACGGCAACGCAAGGGCAAGGCGTTCTTCGTGGCGCTGGGGCTGCGCTTCGGACAGGCCGGCAACTCCGGGCTCGTGCAGACGTTCCTCGTCGGCTACATCGCCACCAACCTCGCGGTCGGCCGGTCGGTACCGACGGACGCGATCGTCTACGGCTCCCTCCTGGGCTTCGCCACCGTGCCGCTGGTGGGTCTGCTGGGCGACCGCTTCGGGCGCCGCGCGCTGTATCTCGGGCTCACCGCGCTCACCGTGGTCCTCGCCTTCCCGGTGATGCTGCTGATCACGTCCGGCTCCACCCCGGCTTTGATGCTGGGCATGGTGCTCGGCCTCAACATCGGTGTCCTCGGGCTGTTCTCCCTGGAGAGCGTCACGATGGCCGAACTCTTCGGCTCCCGCACCCGGTTCACCCAGCTCGCGCTCGCCAAGGAGATCGGCGGCATCCTCGCCACGGCGATCGGGCCGGTCCTCGCGGCCACGCTCACGGCGGTCACCAGGAGCTGGTGGCCCATCGCGGCGATGCTCGTCGTCTACTCGCTCATCACCTTCGTCAGCGCGCTGCTCGCGCCCGAGACCCACGGACGTGACCTGGTCCGCCTGGAGGACGCCGTATGAGGACGCGCCTGATGCGGGCGGTCGTGGTGCACGGCCCCGGTGACGTGCGGATCGACGAACGGGAGGTCCCTTCGCCGGGCCCCGGTGAGGTGCTGCTCGCCCTGGAGTGGGGCGGGATCTGCGGCTCCGACATCGCGTACTGGAGGAAGGGGGCCTCCGGGACGGCCTCGCTCACCCATCCGCTGGTCCTCGGGCACGAAGTGGCGGGGCGGATCGCGGTACTGGGACCGGGAGTCGCCGGGTTCGACGCAGGACAGGCGGTGACCGTCCATCCCGCCCAACTCGTCGGCGACGGTGTCCTTCCCCCTCGGATCGCCGGCCGTACGAACCTCTACCCGCACGTCCGCTACTTCGGTTCGGCGGCCTTCGACCCGCACACCGACGGGGGGTTCAGCGAGTTCCGGACGGTGCCCGCGGACCAGGTGCGGCCGCTGCCCGAGGGGGTCGACACCGAACAGGGCGCGCTGGCCGAGCCGTTGGCGGTCGCGCTGCACGCGGCCGGCCGGGTGCCCTCGCTGCGCGGGCGGACGGTTCTGGTCAACGGGTGTGGTCCGATCGGGTCGTTGGTCGTGGCGGCGGCGCGGCTGCGCGGTGCGGGCACCGTCATCGCCGCCGACCTCGCCTCCTCGTCGCTCGCGGTGGCCAAGGCCATGGGGGCCGACGAGACACGGGACCTGTCAGGTGGGGCGTCGCTTCCGGAGGACGTGGACGTGGTCTTCGAGGCATCAGGCGCACCGGCCGCGCTCGGGCCGGTGCTGCGGGCAACCGCCCGGGGCGGGACGGTCGTTCAGGTGGGCAACCTGCCCGGTGCGGCGGTGCCCTCGGTCCTCGGCGACCTGGTGACCCGGGAGATCACCTGGATCGGCTCGTACCGTTTCGTCGAGGAGATCGACGAGGCACTGCGGGCGCTCCGGGACGGTCTCGACGTACGTCCGCTGATCACCCACCGCTTCCCGCTGGAGCGGGCCGAGGAGGCCCTCGCGGTCGCCGCGGACCCGGCGAGCGGGAGCAGCAAGGTCATGCTGCGGCTGACCGCACAGGCTTAGGAGTCCCTTCGTGTCCGTTCCCTCTCGTGAGGCGGGTGCCGGTCGTACTGCCGGTGCCGGGGGTGCCGCCGATGTCGTGTGCGTCGGCGAGACGATGGTCGTCCTCGGTCCGTGCGACGACCGTCCGCTCGCCGAGCAGTCCGCACTCGCCGTGGCCGTCGGCGGCGCCGAGTCCAACGTGGCGTGCGGCCTCGCCGGGCTCGGGCACCGTGCCGCCTGGCTCAGCCGCGTCGGCGACGACCCGTTCGGCCGCCGGGTCCTGGCGGAACTCGCCGGGCGGGGCGTCGATGTGAGCGGTGTGGAGACCGACGCGGAGCGTCCCACCGGGGTCTACTTCAAGGACCCCGGCCCGGACGGCACCCGTACGCACTACTACCGGGGCGGTTCGGCGGCGACCGCGATGGGCCCGGAGCTGGCCCACCACCCGGCGCTGCGGCGGGCCCGGATCGTGCACCTCTCGGGAGTGGCGGCGGCCCTCTCGGAGAGCTGCGCGCGGCTGCTGGAGACCCTGCTCGCTCCGGGCGAGAGCCGACGCCCCCTCGTCTCCTTCGACGTCAACCACCGCCCCGCCCTCTGGCGCGACCGCGACGCCGCCCCGCACCTCCTGCGGCTCGCCCGCGCCGCCGACATCGTGTTCGTCGGACGGGACGAGGCCGAGGAGCTGTGGGGCACACCCCACCCGGACGAGATCGCGGGCCTGCTCTCCCCGGCGCCCGTCGTGGTCGTCAAGGATGCCGAGTTCGGGGCGACTTCGTACACCGACGGCACCCGGACCTTCGTCCCGTCGCTCCCCACCAAGGTGGTCGAACCGGTCGGCGCGGGCGACGCGTTCGCCGCCGGCTACCTGGCCGCCGTACTGGAGGACCGGGACGAACGCGCCCGCCTCCGCCTGGGCCACCTCACAGCCGCGGCCGCCCTGCGCACCAGGGACGACGCACCGGCCCTGCCACCCCGCACGGAGACCGACCGGTACCTCGCCCTGACCGAGGAGACGTGGGAAGCCGCGGCGCCCCGCTGACGGACTCCGCGGTCGCTAGTGCCCGTCGCAGCAGCCGTCCCTGCGCATCAGGCGTCCCACCTCCAGCCAGTCGGCCTCGACCGTGGAAGCCGTCCCTGCCGCCGTCGCGCGCCGTGTCGTCGGTGAGAAGGCCGCCGTCAACTCCTCGGTGGTGTACGGGACTCCGCCTCTGAGGACCGACACGGTTCGGACCAGTGTGGTGAAGTCCGTGAAGGGGTCGCCGTCGATGACGGTCAGGTCGGCGCGCCGGCCCTGCTCGACCGTGCCGAGGTCGCGGTCGAGGCCGAAGAGGCGGGCGGGCAGGACGGTCGCGGTGCGCAGGGCCTGGGCCGGGGAGAGGCCGCCGCGGTGCAGGGCCCGCAGGCCGAGGTGCAGGGAGAGGCCGACGGGGACGAGCGGCTGGTCCGTGCCGAGGGCGACGATGCCGCCCGCCGCGAGGATCCGACGGTAGATGGCGATCTCCCGGTCCAGCGTGGCGAGTTGGGCCGGGGTGGGCGGTACGCCCGCCGACTGCCGGACGGCGGCCGCGTCCCACGGCGGCATCACCGCGGTGACCCGCGGGTCGTCCGCGAGCCCGGGATCCGCACCGAGGAGGGGTGCGGCGGTGAACGGCGTGGCGATCAGGGAGAACCGCACCCCGTGGGCGGTGTAGATCTCCACGACGTCCTCGTAGGCGCGCCCCGACGCGGTGACGGCGTGCCCGAACTCCGCGCGCTGGGTGGCCTGCAGATGGGTCGTCAGGTCCTGGCCCAGCTGTACGCCGGGCGAGAGCAGATGGCTGCCCGCGCGGACTCCGAGCCGGTCGTGGGCGAAGCGTGCCGCCTCCTCCATCACCCAACCGGGCGCCCTGACATACGTCTTGACGAAGTCCCAGTCCAGCGCGGCACCCCGCTCCAGCGACCGGCGCAGCCCCTGCCGGGTCCGATGGGCACGGCCCATGCTGTAGGCGACCCGTGCCCCGTCGAGGAGTTCGCCCGTGCTCAGCAGCCGGGGACCGGCGAGTTCTCCGGTCCGGACCGCCTCGCGCACACGTGCCTGTTCGTAGGCGAAGCCGCCCAGGGACACGGCCGTGGTGATGCCGTAGGTGAGCTGACCGGCCGTCTGGCGGCCGCCGTACGTGGACTGCCAGGGGTGGGTGTGGGTGTCCCACAGGCCGGGGATCACGGTCCGTCCAGAGGCGTCGATCCGGCGGAGGGCGGCCCGGCGTCCCGCGCGGTGCGGCTCGACTGCCGTGATACGTCCGGCACTTACGACGATGTCGACGTCGTCGCGGGTCTTCTCGCCGGTGCCGTCCCACAGGTTCCCGGCGTGCACCACCAGGTCGGCGGGGGTGGGCCGCGGAGCGTCGAGCGGGACACGGACCGTGCGGGCGGGGCCGCCGTCGGCGTCGACGAGCCGCAGCCGGTCGCCGGAGAGGTAGAGCAGGGTCGTGGAGTCGGCGGACCAGGAGGGGTGGTCGGCCGGTTCGTCGGTGAGGGTGCGCAGGGCGCCGCGCGGGGTGCCGTCCGGTTCGACGGGCAGCAGGCACAGGGCGGATTCGACGATCACCGCCATCCAGCGGCCGTCCGGCGACCAGACGGGCCCGGAGTCGTAGCGGTCGGCGATGGAGGTGTGGGGCGCGACCGCGTGCAGCCGGTCGGCGCCGGTCGTGGTGTCGACGACCCGGACGAGGTTGTAGCCCTCCCGGAAGCGGGAGTTGAGGCGGTTGCGGTCACAGAGGGCGAGGTAGCGGCCGTCGGGCGACCAGCTGGGGCGGCCGGGCAGCCCGCCGCCGCCGAGCGGTGCGACCAGGACCCGTTCCTCGCCGGAGGCCAGGTCGCGGACGACGAGCCCGCCCGTCATGTCGAGACAGGCGAGCCGCCGACCGTCCGGCGACAGCGCAGGATGCACCCGGCCGCCGGTCGCGAGCGCGGTCTCGGCACCGGTCGCGAGATCGTGCCGGTACACGCCGAGCAGTCCGTCGCGGTCGTCGGCGTAGACGAGTGACCGCCCGTCGGCGGACCAGGAGGGCGCGAGCAGATAGCGCGTGCGGTCCGCCTTACGCAGTCGCCTGGGCGGACGCCCTCCCGAACTCCCGGCCAGCCACAGCGAGTTGAGGGCGGCGAACGCGATCTGCCGGCCGTCCGGCGAGAGCGCGGGCAGATGGATGCCGCGCACCCGACGCACCCGCCCCTCCCCGAGGTCGTACGCCTTGGTCCGGTACCGCGGCCGCCGCACGGGCAGCGCGCCTTCGAAGGGAATGGTCTCCGGCTGCGCCGGCTTGTCCGGTCGTACGAGGGTGAAGGCGCCGTCGAGCGTGAGGAGCAGGGCGCCCGCCGGGGTCCAGCGCGGGGGCACCGGCGCGATGTCCCCGGCGACGGACACGGCACGGCCGTCGACCACGAGGGTGCAGGAGGCGTTCGGGGCCGCGGTGGTGCGCAGATGGGCGAGGCGGCCGTCGGCGGCGAGGGCCGGGGTCATGACCTGGGCGGCCTCGGTCTCGGTGTGGCGGACGACCACCGGGCCGGTGCCGTCGGCGGGGACCGCGGCGATGGTGCGGGCCTCCATGGTCGGGCCCTGGGCCGTGGTGACCGTCTTCGCGCGGACGAACAGGATGCCCGTGCCGTCCGGCGACCAGGTGGGGTCGAAGTCCTCCCAAGGGCCTTCCTGGAGCGGCCCGTTCTGGCCCGGCAGTCCGGTGACGCGGGTGATCCGGCCGGTGCGCAGGTCCAGGACGTGGATGCGGTACGGGCTGCCGGCCACGGGGTCGCCGCCGCGCTCGGAGGAGAAGGCGAGCCGGGTGCCGTCGGGCGACCAGGCCGGTCCGCGGTCGTCCCAGGCGCCGTCGGTGCGTCTGCGCAGGTCGGAGCCGTCGGGGCGGACGGTCCAGAGGTGGAAGCCGCCGTCCCGGTAGGCGCTGAAGGCGATCAGCTCGCCGTCCGGGGAGTGGGTGGGGCGGCCCGGTTCGAGGTCGGGCGGGGTGAGGGGGCGGGCGGTACCGCCAGTGCGGGGCAGGGACCACAGGGTGCCCTGGACCTCGGCGACGAGCCGGTCGCCGGCGGGGGCGAGGGTCGCCGAGCCGTTGGTGGCGCGGGTGAACGTCAGGGTGTCGGCACGTTGTCGTGCCACCGCCGCGGGGGCCACTCCCACGAGGGGCACCGCGCTTGCCGCCGCGAGGAGTTGACGACGGGTCGGACGAGGATGCGTGCTCCGGTCTCGGTCCATGGCACCACACCCTGCTGCACCAACTGCCCCACTTTCAACACACAGTGCCGTTTCGATCACGCAGTGCGATCAAGTCGTCCTGATTCCGCGCTCGGAAAATGAGTGGCCGGTGGTTCCGGGAAGCCGTTACGCTCGCCCGCGATGACGACTCATACTCCTGATCGATTGGGGGTCCCGTTCGCTCAAGGTGAGTGCTGATGCTCACTGCCGAGACGAACGAGGATGTCCGTACGTCCTTCTGGCCGCGCGTGCGCGAGTTCGCCGTGCCGACCTCCGTGATCGAGACCGCGACCGCCCGGCGCCTGGCCGGTGACTGGGCGGGGGCCTGTGTCGCCGCGGGTTTCGACGTAGACCTCAACCTGCGGTCCGTGGCCCGCGTGCACGGGCGGGAGCTGGCGGGCCGGGTCCGGTCCGATCTGCGGGCGCTCGCTCCCGACCTGCTGCGCTGGCACATGCCGAGGATCGCTCCGGACGGGCTGCTGCGGCCGGGGCTGACCCTGTCGCTGGCCCGGTACGCGGCCTTCGGGCACGCCCTGCATCTGGTGGTCCGCACCGCGCCCGCCTGGGCCGACGCCGGCCAGCGGATCACCCTCGCCCTGTGGCCCCCCGCCGGGTCCGACCCGTGCCGGCATCCGCATCCGCGGCCCGGTCCGCGGTTCCGGCTCGATCTGCACCGGCACCTGTGGGACGCGGGCAGGGCGGATGAACTGCGGGTCCGCGCCGGGGTCGGGCTGTCCGCCGTGACGGATCCCGTGCTGCTCAACGCCGTTCCACCGGGCCTCGGTTGTGCCGTGGGGCGGTGGGCGGACGAGGCGCGGATCGTGCTGGGCGCGGAGGGCCGGTCCGCCGGTGCCGTGCTGGTACGGCTGGGCGGCCGGCATCGGTTGGTCCTTGAAGTGCCGGAGGGTGCCGGCGGCCCGGTGCGGATCGCGGAGGCGAGGCCCCCGTACGCCGCGCTGCCCGTCCTGCCTGACGCGGCGACCTGGGTGCCGCCCGATCTGGAGCTGCTCGACAGCGGTGCGATCGAGGCCGATCAGCTGCATCCGCTGGTCGCCGCAGCGCTCGCGCCGGATCACGTACGCCGACGTTCGGCCTCCGGCCCGCCGAGCGGGCCCCGTTACGTGGAGTGCCGGGGCGCCGTCCACCGGATCGGCCTGGTCGACGGGGTGCTCGTGCCGCTGGACCACGACCCGGAGGAGATCCGTCGCGAGGAACTGCTGGTCGCGCTGACCGGCACTCCCCTGCCCTGTCTCCAGGCCGTCGACCGGGCGCACCGGCGCCCGCACTCCCTCGACGACGTCCGCGAACGCCTGGCGCACGGCGACATCGACGGCGCCCTGGCCGTCGTAGAGGAACTCCTGGGGCCGGACGCGCTGTTGCGGGCCGGGCCGCTGCGGGACGCGCTGGAGGCGGCCGCGCGACAGCGGGTCGTCTACGGGCTGTTCAAGGCCGGGCTGGCGGGGGACGGGCCGGCGCGGAAGCGGTGGGACGAGTACGCCGTCTCGCACGGCTGCTGGTGCTGCGGCGACCGCCGGCGCCGGGACGTCCGCGCCCGCCTCGAACGCCGTTCCCACCCGCGCCACGCCAACCTGCGCTGAACCACGCCCTCACGTCCTCCCCCGCTCTTCCCCAAACCTTCTCTCCCTCAAAGGTGATGCCCCATGTCTGCTCCCGCTGCCCAACTCGACGTAGCCGCCGACCTGTTGACCCTGCTGCGCGACACCACGACCGAACCGCGCCCCGATTCCCAGCTGGAGGCGCTCACGCTGGCCGTGGCCGCCGATCTGCCCGTGCTGCTGTGGGGTGAGCCGGGTATCGGCAAGACCGCGGCCCTGACCCAGCTCGCCGCCGCCCTGGACCTCCCGCTGACCACCGTGATCGCCAGCGTCCACGAGCCCTCCGACTTCTCCGGGCTGCCCGTCGTCGGGGACGACCCGGCGGTGCAGGGCGTTCCGATGGCCCCGCCGGACTGGGCCGTACGGCTGGTCCGGGCCGGCCGGGGGCTGCTCTTCCTGGACGAGCTGTCCACCGCGCCGCCCGCCGTGCAGGCCGCGCTGCTGCGCCTGGTCCTTGAGCGGCGGATCGGCGCGCTCCAACTGCCGCCCGGCGTAAGGATCGTGGCCGCCGCGAACCCGCGCTCCTCGGCCGCCGACGGCTGGGAGCTGAGTCCGCCGCTGGCCAACCGGTTCGTCCATCTCCAGTGGACCCACGACCACGAGGTCGTCGTCCGCGGCCTCGGGGGGACGTGGCCGCGGGCGACGCTGCCCCGGCTGGATCCCGCCAAGCTGCCCGAGGCCGTGGACTTCGCGCGGCGCGCGGTGTGCGGGCTGCTGGCCGCCCGGCCGACGCTCGTGCACCGGCTGCCCACCAACGAGGCCCGGCGCGGCGGCCCTTGGCCCTCGCCCCGGAGCTGGGACATGACGCTGTCGCTGATCGCGTTCGCGACCGCCGCGGGCTCCTCCCGGGACGTGCTGTCCCTCCTGGTGCGGGGCACGGTCGGGGACGGGCCGGGGCTCGAACTGCTGGCGAGCGTGGACCGGATGGACCTTCCCGATCCCGAGGACGTGCTGGCCGATCCGGCCGCCGCGGTGCTGCCGGACCGGGGTGACCTGCGGCAGGCCGTGCTCGACGGCGTGGTCGCGGCGGTCCGCACGCGTCCGGACCGGGCCCGCTGGGACTCGGCCTGGGCGGTGCTCGTCCGCGCGTTGGAGACCGGGGCGCCGGACCTGGTGGTCGTCCCCGCGACGACGCTCGCCTCGCTGCGCCAGGAGGACTGGGACGTACCCGCGGCGATCGAGAAGCTCGCCGGAGTGGTGTCGCTGTCCCGACGCGCGGATCGCGCGGCGGTGCGGGCCGCGACGCCGGCGAAGGCGGGCCGATGAACACGGACGCTCGGGAAGCGGTTCGAGCACCTGATGACAGCGATACCCGCCTCGACCGCGACAAGCTCTTCGCCGCCCGGCTGCAAGCCGCCCGCGCCCGCCCCTACCTCGCCACCGCCCTCTTCGCCCTGCACACCGTCGAGTCGCGCCTGGTGCCGACGATGGGCGTCGACCGGCACTGGCGGTGCTACGTCTCGCCGGCGTTCGTGGACCGTACGCCGGTGGAGGAGCTGGCGAGTGTGTGGGTGCACGAGGTGTCGCACCTCCTGCGCGACCACCACGGCCGCGGCGACCGGATCGCGCACGAACGGGGGCTGACCGGGCTGGGCGACCGGCTGCGCATGAACATCGCCGGGGACTGCGAGATCAACGACGACGCGTACGGCGACGGACTGGTCCGGCCCGAGGGCGCCGTGGAGCCGTCCCGCCTGCGGCTGCCCGAGGGCCGGTTGATGGAGGAGTACCTGAACGGCATCAGTCTCGGGCCCCTGACGCTGGACCTGTCCTGGCTGGACTGCGGCAGCGGCGCGGACGGACTGGAGCGCCCGTGGGACCTCGGTCCCGACGGGGCGGACGGGCTGAGCGAGCAGGAACGCGACGCGGTCCGTTTCCGGGTGGCCGAGGGCATCAGGGCGCGCCCGGGCCACACCCCGAAGGGCTGGCGGCGGTGGGCCGAGGAGGTGTTCCATCCGCCGCAGCCGTGGCGGGAGTTGCTGGGTGCGGCGATCCGCTCGGCGGCCACCGCCCCCGGGGTGGGCGACGACTACACGTACGGCCGTCCCGCGCGCCGTTCGGCCGGGCTGCCGGGCGTGGTGCTGCCGAGTCTGCGGCGGCGGCCGCCCCGGGTCTGCGTGATCGTCGACACCTCGGGCTCGGTCAGCGACAGCGAGCTGGGCAGCGCGCTCCTGGAGGTCGCTGCGATCGCCCGTGCGGTCGGCGGCCGCAAGGACCTGGTCGGCGTGATCTCGTGCGACGCGGCGGCCGGGGCGGTCCGGTCGCTGTGCCGTTCCGAGGGCGTCCCGCTGGTCGGCGGCGGGGGCACGGATCTGCGGACGGGCTTCGAGCGGGCGTTGCGGTCGCGTCCCCGGCCGGACGTGGTGGTGGCCCTGACCGACGGGCAGACCCCCTGGCCGAGCGCGCGACCCGCCTGCCGGACGGTGATCGGGCTCTTCAGCCGACCGGTGGAGGGCCGCTCCTGGGACGAGCCGCACTACCGGCCCGAGGCGCCGCCGGACTGGGCGCGCGTGGTCGAGATCGGGTGAGGCACGTCCGCATGGGTGACCCTGGAACGTTCCGGATTCCTCGTCCGACGCTCGGCGTTCGATGATGCGTGCCGACCGAGCATCTCAGTGAGGGGATCTTCATGCGTCGCTTCTTCACCGGGCTTCTGGCCTGTCTGGCCCTGGCCCTGCCCATGACCGCGGCCTCCACCACCACCGCGTCCGCCGCAGCGCAGACCGACGCCTGCGCGTCGGGCCACGTCTGCATCTACAAGGGCGACATCTGGGACGGCAGCTCCAACCACGCGAAGGTGTACGACTTCTACTACTACCGGACCTACAACGTGCAGAACCTCGTCGGCGACTACACCATCCTGAACTGCCAGACGGGCGGGGCGCGGGTCCAGGGCTGGACGGGATACAACGCCACGGGCAGCGTGGCCTGGGACATCGGCAACAACTGCTCCAGCGGTCTGTGGACGGACCTCACGCCGACGAACTCCGTGCGCGTGTACGCCTGACCTCGCACACTGGACGCGGGGGTGGTCCGCCACGAGATCATGGTGGCCGACGATGTGCGGAGCACCCTGCGCGTCCAGGTGGGAGGAGCGTCATGACCAATGTCGACGTGCACCAGCATCTGTGGACTCCCTCGCTGGTGACCGCGTTGCGGGCGCGCCGCGAGCCGCCGTATCTGGACGGCTGGACGCTGTATCTGCACGGCGAGCCGCCCTACGACCTTCCCCCCGCCGACCACGACGTCGTGCGCCGCGCCGAGCTCGCCGCCACCGACGGGCTCGGCCTCGCGCTGGTCTCCCTGTCCGCGCCGATCGGCGTGGAGTGGCTGCCCGCGCCCGAGGCCCGCCCACTGCTTGACGCCTATCACGAGGGCGCGGCCGCGCTGCCCGAGCCGTTCGGGGCGTGGGCGGCGGCCTGTGTGCGGGACGTCGACGCGAAGGCGACGGCCGAGGATCTCGACCGCGGCTTCGTCGGCCTCCAGCTGCCGGCCGACGCCCTGGTGGACGCGGCCGGTTACGCACGCTGCGCCCCGCTGCTCGACCTGCTGGAGGAGCGGAACCTGCCGCTGTTCGTGCACCCCGGACCCGCGGCGGCCGCCGGAGGCGACGGCCCCGGCTGGTGGCCGGCGATGGTTCCCTACGTCCAGCAGATGCACGCCGCCTGGTTCGCCTTCCGCGCCTACGGCCGCCCCCGCCATCCCCGCCTCCGGGTCTGCTTCGCCCTCCTGGCCGGCCTCGCCCCGCTGCACGGCGAACGCTTCGCCGCCCGGGGCGACGGCACCGCCCGCCCGGACCGCGACGTCTTCGTCGAGACCTCCTCCTACGGCCCCCGCGCGGTCGACTCGGTGGTCCGCGCCCTGGGCGTGGACAGCGTTGTCCAGGGCTCCGACCGCCCCTACGCGGAGCCCCCGCAACACCCCGGCTTCGGCCTGGGCGGAGCGGCCGCCTACGCCTTCCGCATCGCCAACCCGAGACGACTGCTCACCGGGAAGGAGTGACGGAGTTCGACAGCGCGGCCTCCCGGCGGTGGGTGAACCCGGCCTCGCGGTAAAGGAGTTCACCCTCCCCGCCGGCGAACGCGTCGACGCGGGACACCTCGTGGCGCCGGAACCAGTCGAGCAAACCGCGCATGATCGTGTGGCCGTGGTTCCGGTCGTGGTGGGTGGGGTCCGTGATCACCGTCAGGACCTGGCCGACCCTGCCGTCCCCCGAGTCCGGGCCCGGCAGGCGCTGTTCGATCGTGGCGATGCCGCAGGCGGCGAGTCGGTCGCCGGCGCCGTTCACGACGAGGACCCGTAAGGCGTCCGCGGTCAGCTGTTCCCTTGTTCCCTCAGGGCGACGGCCAGCGCGTCCAGCGGCGAACGAGGTCGCCGCGCGTTGTCCCATGCCGACCAGGCCGATGTAACGCCCGCCCGCCGACGTCGAGGAACTGGCCGAACGCTGCCGAGCCGCAGAACTGGTCCTGGACGGGACCGTCACGCCCGAGGACCTGGGCCACACCGAGGAGGTGCTGGACGCCTGGGAGAAGGTCGTCGACGCCACGGACGAGCACGAGCGCGCCGAGCTGCTCAACCTCATGCTGGCCTCGGCGGCCGCCTACCCGCGGATGACCAACCACACCGGCACCGGCTGGCACATCCACTACCGGGACGCGAGACAGCCGCTCGGCACGCTGCTGTGCTCGATCATCTCCGTGGGCACCGCACTCCATCTGGCGGGCCGCGGCATGCACCGGCTGCGGCGCTGTGACGTGACCGAGTGCGCCTCGATCTTCGCCGACACCTCCCGTACGGGCCGCCGCCGCTACTGCTCACCCCGCTGCGCCAACCGCGACGCGGTCCGCCGCCACCGCGCCCGCGCCACGCCACCGCCCGGCCCGGCGACACCGGGCATGGAAGGATGAGGAACGATCCACGACGGTCCGTCCGGCACGCCCCGGCGAACACGCCTCCGACGGCTTGCCCAGTTCAGCACATCCCCGAGGTGCCCCCCGTGCCCAAGCCCGTGAGCCGCGAGCCCCTGCGGAGCAACTCCCGTTCCAACCGGGCCCGGATCCTGGTCACCGCCCGGCAGGAACTGGGCCGCAACCCCGACGTCACCCTGGAGGAGATCGCCCGCGCCGCAGGTGTCGTGCGCCGCACCCTCTTCGGGCACTTCCCCGGCCGCGCGGCCCTCGTGGAGGCGCTGGCCGAGGAGGCGACGGAGGCTCTGCGGGCGGCCGCGGCCCGGCAGCCGGACGAGTCGGAGGCGCCCGAGCGGGCGCTCGCGTGGTTCGTCCTCGGCGTCTGGCCGGTGGCCGACCGCTACCGGCTCCTGCTCGCCCTCGCCCGCCAGGAC
>NZ_JBEYVC010000169.1:0-22658 GCF_040643855.1 Streptomyces sp. NPDC047072
GGTCCAGCGCACGTCCCGCTGCGAGGTCCCGGTGTCGGGCAGGTCGCCGATGACCCGGCTGGACGCGGTCCCGTCGGCAACCGTAGTCAAGGGCGACCGCGTCACCTTCTCCCTCACCTGGAACGGCATCGCCCGGCCCACCCTCGGCCACATCCACGAGGGCGCCGCGGGCACCAACGGCGACGTGAAGGTCGGCCTGTTCACCACGGCGATGCCGTCCACCGTCCAGTCGGCGGCCGGACAGACCGAGGTGACGGACGCGGCCCTGGCCAAGCGGCTGCGCACCGACCCGGCCGGGTTCTACGTCAACCTGCACACCAAGGAGTTCCCCGGCGGCGCCGTGCGCGGCCAGCTCAAGCCGCTGGCCAAGCCGGTGAACCCACTGAGCATCATCCGCGGCGGCTCCCTGCGCGCCCTCGCCGACGGCGGCCAGGAGGTGCCCACCAAGGACCCGAAGCGGGTCGGCGACCCCGACGGACACGCCATCACGTTCCTCTACCCCGGCGCGGGCCGCGGGCGGATCGGCTACTCGCTGGCCTGGGTCAACATCGGCGCCCCGCTCGCCGGCCACATCCACCAGGGCACCCTCGGCCGCAACGGCGACGTGAAGGTCCCGCTGTTCGTCACCCCGGTCCCGGCGAACATCTTCGCGGTCTCCGGCACCGCCGAGGTACCGGACCCGGCGGTCGTGCGGCAGATCGAGAAGAACCCCACCGGCTTCTACTCCAACCTGCACACCGAGGAGTTCCCCGACGGCGCCGTGCGCGGCCAACTCTTCCACTGAGCCGCACAGTTCAGGCCAGCCGGATCGTCCAGGACGTGGCTTGTCAGGTCCAGACCTTGCTGCGAGCATGCTCACGTGCGGACCCGATTCCTGCGCCCAGGACCCCGTCTGACATCGGTCTTCCTCCCCGTCACACTGGGCCTCGCCCTGCTGGTGGCCCTCGGGGTGGTCGGGGTGGCCCGGACGGCCCCGGCGTCCCAGGAGCGGACCGGCGGACGGCCCGCGTCCTCGGAGTACGTCCGCATCGGCACGGTGTCCGCGGCCCCCGCCCCGGTCACCGGCCCCGCCGCCTCCGTCGGCACCTACACCCAGGAGTGCGGCCGCAACACCGAGCGCCACCGCAACGCGGACAACGTGGTGTTCCTGCCGGGGGTGACGGGCGGCGCCCACCACACCCACGACTACGTCGGCAACCTCTCCACCAACGCCCGCTCCACCAACGCCAGTCTGGCCGCGGCGCGGACCACCTGCGAGAACGGCGACCGCTCGGCGTACTACTGGCCGGTGGTCCGCCGGCTGGACCGCACCGGCACGGACGCGCACACCACGGGCGGCGGACGGGACGGCAACACCGGGGAGATCGTGACGGCGGCCTCGGTGCGGGTGGAGTTCCTCGGCAACCCCGCGAGCCCGGTGGTGGCCATGCCCCGGTTCCTGCGGCTGGTGACCGGCGATCCGGTCGCCCACCTCAACCAGGTGCCCAACATCCACGCGCAGTGGGGCTGTTCGGGATACGCCGAGCGGTTCACGACGAAGTACACGCTGTGCCCGGCCGGCAGCGGGGTGACCCGCACCTTCGACTTCCCGAGCTGCTGGGACGGACTGAACACCGACAGCGCCGACCACCGCGGCCACGCGGTGTTCCCCGGCGCCGACGGGAGCTGCCCGCAGAACACCTTCGCCGTACCGCGGTTGAGGGTGACGGTGACCTACCGGCTGCCGGCCGGGACGCCGTACGCGCTGGACTCCTTCCCTGAGCAGATGCGCGACCCCAAGACCGATCACGCGCTGTTCCTCGACGTGATGACGGAGCGTCAGATGGCGCGGGTGGTGGACTGTCTGAACGGGGGCCGCCACTGCACCGCGGACTGAGTGACCGTCATCACATTGAACCGGTACGGGAGTTCACCCGTGTTCTGCGCGTCGGATTCCGTAGAAGGACGGGAGAAGGTGAATGGCGGCGGCACTGTGGTCCCGAAGCCGAAGCGGCTCCAGGGAGAAACGCAGAACGGGTGACGAGGCACTCATCCGGGCCCTCTACGAGGAGCACGGCGGCGCCCTCCTCGCCTACGCGCGACGGCTGACCAACGATCACGCCGCCGCCGAGGACGTCGTACAGGAAACGCTGATCCGGGCCTGGAAACATCCCGAGGCCCTGGTCAACGGGAAGGGCTCGGTGCGCGGTTGGCTGCTCACCGTCGCCCGGAACATCATCACGGACCGGTACCGGGCCAAGGCGGTCCGTCCGGCCGAGGTCGCGGAGTCGGCGGCCACCACACCGGTCGCGAAGGACCACGCGGACGCCGTGGCCGACTCGATGCTGGTGATGGAGGCACTCGACCGGCTCTCCCCGGACCACCGGGAAGTGCTCCAGGAGATCTACTTCCAGGGGCGCAGCGTCACCGAGGCCGCCGAAACTCTCGGGATACCGCCCGGCACGGTCAAATCCCGGTCACACTATGCCCTGAAGATGCTGCGGGACCTCTACCGGAACACCCCGGAACCGGCCCCGCTCGCCGTGGTGAAGGAGGTGGCGGTATGAGCATCGCCCAGCACGACAGCGCACTGCTCGGCGCCTACGTCCTCGGCGCGCTGGACGAGCAGGAGGTGCGGGACGTGGACGATCACGTGGCGTCCTGCGAGCGGTGCCGCGACGAACTGGACGGACTGCGCGAGATGGAGAACGCGCTCGGCGAGGTCCCGCCCGAGGCGTTCATCGACGGGCCGCCGCAGGACGGCGACCTGATCCTGCAACGGACCCTGCGGCAGGTCCGCGCCGAGGGAAACCGCTCGGACCTACGACGACGGGTCGCCCTGTCCGCGGTCGCGGCCGTCGCCGCGGCGGCCGTCCTGGGCGCCGGCGTCCTGCTCGGCCAGAACACCGGCGGAACGAACGACCAGGTCCTGCCCCCGACGAGTTCCACGGCCGTGACCCCACCCCCCGCCGGACAGCGCGTGGCCACGGCCAGTGCCGCCACCGGCGTCCGGGGCACGGTCAAGCTCACCCCGGCCAGCCAGTGGGTGCGGGTCAACGCGGCGGTGGCCGGGATCCCGGCCGGCGAACACTGCCGGCTGATCGTGGAGACCGCGAACGGCAAGCGGGAGGTGGCCGGCAGCTGGGTCGTCGCCGACCAGCTCAAGGGATCCCATCTCGACGGCTCGGCGGCGGTACCCGCCGCCGACGTGAGCCGTGTCCTGGTGGAGAACGAACAGGGCAAGCAGTACTTGTCGGTCGCGTTCTGACGCACGGCCGGGGGCCGGAGACCCGAACCGGGGATCCGGCCCACCCCGCGCTCCCGCCACGGGCCGCCCGACTTAGGGTGCGGGCATGGACTACAGCGAGGTCGAGGCGGAGATACGCCGATGGGTCGACGCGGCGAGCGACGACGGCGTGCGGGTCTTCGCGGAGGAGACCGTCACCCGCCTGGTGCGCGCGGAACGTCTCCAGGACGCCTACGAGGGCGAACTCACCGAGGACGCCTGGGCGGCGCTCAGCGGCGCGTGCGCGAACGTGCTGACGCTCGGCGCCGCCGAACTGCGCGGCGCGCTCGCGACGATCGACGACGGCATCCTGACCGACGGAGACATGGACACCGAAGTCCTCGCCGTCCTCCAGGCGTTGGAGCACTGGCAGGGCTACCTGGAGCGGAACGCGCGCGACGAGGTCTACGAACTCGCCATCCGCTCCGTCGAGGACGTCGACTACGAGGTCTCCGCCGTGCTCGACGACTTCCTCGCGACGCCGGAGATGGCCGCGGAGTACGCGCGCGTCCGGCGTCTGCTGGGCGCGGTCGCGGAGCGGTGACGTCGGCGGTCACATGCGCGTGGCCGTGCGGATCAGGTTCGCCAGGGGCAGGGAGCGGCTGTGGGCCGGCCAGGCGATGTGGGTGACGACGGGCGGGGCGTCGGTCAGGGGGACCGCGGTGTGCTCGGACCACAGCCAGGAGCGGGCGGAGTCCGGGAAGATGGCCATCGCGCGTCCCAGGGCGATCAGTTGGGCCAGCTGCGTCTGGTCGTGGACCTCGGGACCCGGGCCCGGCGGGAAGACGCCGTTGCGGGGCCAGCGGGCGAGCGGCAGGTCGGGGACGTCGGTGACGTCCGCCAGGGACAGGGCCTTGCGCGCGGCGAGGGGGTGGCCGGCGGGCAGGACGGCGATCTGTCCCTCGGACAGCAGTTCCTCGCTGTCGAACCCGGCCAGGGAGTTGTACGGCGCGTGCATGAGCGCCACGTCCGCGCGGCCGTCGCGCAGCATCTCCTCCTGCTCGCACGTGCCGCTCGGCAGTACCTCGATCTCCACGGCGTCGGGCTCGGCCGCGTAGGCGGCGAGGAGTTTCTGCAGCAGGTCGTGGGACGCGGCCGCCTTCACCGCCAGCACCAGACGGTTGCGGGGACCGCCCGGAGCCCCGGCACGCCGGGCCCGGCGGGCCGCCGCGGTGGTCGCGTCGAGGGCCGCGCGGCCCTCGTGCAGCAGGACGTCACCGGCGTCGGTCAGCGAGACACCGCGCCGGTCGCGGACCAGCAGCGGGACGCCGAGGCGCCGCTCCAGCTGCTGGATCGCGCGGGACAGCGGTGGCTGGGCCATGCCGAGGCGCCCGGGGCGCGGCCGAAGTGCAGCTCCTCGGCGACGGCGAGGAAGTACCGCAGCTCGCGGGTCTCCAGGGTGTCCATGGGCAGAGCCTACGTCGGTGATACCCGTCGGGTATCACAGGGCACCGTATCGGTGTTGGCCGCGCCGCCGGGCCGCGAGCGAGCATCGACGGCATGAGCGAAACGAAGACCGCGCTGGTCACCGGCGCGAACAAGGGGATCGGGTACGAGATCGCGGCGGGGCTCGGTGCCCTCGGGTACCGCGTCGGCGTCGGCGCCCGTGACGACGTACGGCGCGAGACCGCCGTGGAGAAGCTGCGGGCCGCCGGGGTGGACGCGTTCGGGGTGCCGCTGGAGGTGACGGACGGTCAGAGTGTCACCGCCGCCGCCGAGTTGGTCGAGCGGCGGACCGGGCGGCTCGACGCCCTGGTCAACAACGCCGGTGTCTCAGGGGAGTTCGGGCCGGGGTGGGTGCAGGACCCGACCACGCTCGACCTCGACGTGGTCCGCAGGGTCGTGGAGACCAACGTCCTCGGGGTGGTCCGGGTGACCAACGCGATGCTGCCGCTGCTACGCCGCTCGGCCGCGCCGCGCATCGTCAACGTCTCCAGCTCCGTCGGCTCCCTGACCCGCCAGGCCGACCCGGACATCGAGATCGGCCCCGTCATGGCGGCGTACGCCCCGTCGAAGTCGTTCCTCAACGCCGTCACCGTGCAGTACGCCCGGCAGCTCACCGGCACGGGCATCCTGATCAACGCCGCCTGCCCGGGCCTGGTCGCCACCGACTTCAACGGCTTCCACGGCCCCCGCACCCCGCAACAGGGCGCGGCGGTGGCGATCCGCCTGGCCACGCTGCCGGACGACGGCCCGACGGGGGCGTTCTTCGAGGACGACGGGGTGGTTCCCTGGTGACGCCGACAGCCCGGCTCCGGTGGACCACCGGAGCCGGGCTGTGGAACGCGGGTCGGTCAGATGTAGTAGCCGCTGGTGTCGACGATGAGGTCGGTGGTGCCGTCGCTGTCGTTGTAGACGCTGATCTGGCCGCTGGGGTCGGTCGGGGTCAGGGTGAGGTTGGCCATGGTGTCGCCGGTGCCCCAGTTGAGGTTGCTGGTGGCCGGCTTCCCGACGCTGGTGGGGTAGACGGTGGCGTTTCCGCCCGCGGTCGGCCCGTTGACGGTGACCATCGCCGCGAGGGTGGGCGTGGTGGCCATGGTGACCTGCTGGGTGGTGGCGGTGGTGAGGGTGTACGCGGTGTTGGCGGCCACCGGGGTGCTCGTTCCGCCGATGCCGATGCGGGTGTCGACGAGGCGGGTGGGGTTGAGGGTGTGGAATTTCTGGCCGGTCGTGCCGGTCGTGTAGTACCCGGAGATGTCCGCGAGCACGGCGGTGTCGTTGCCGTGGACGGAGACGGTGATGGTTCCGTTGGTGCCGATGGGGACGTCGCCGGAGAGCGAGGCGATGGCGTTGCCGGTGTTGAAGCTGAGGCTGGTGTCGGTGGTGGGTGCGTATCCGGTGGCGTAGGTCTGGAGGTACCCGGTGCCGGTGGCATTGGCCGCGGCGAGGTCGACGGCCACGGCGGTGGCGTTGGCGGGGACGCCGTTCTGGCCGGTGATCTGGAGGGTGAAGTTGGTGCCGGCGGCGACAGTGCCGGTGCTGGTCAGACTGGTGTGGGCGACGCTGGAGCGGGTGTCCAGGGCGCGGACCGCGCTGGTCAGCGGGGTGTAGGTCTGGTCGCCGGTGAGGCTGGAGTCGCTGGTGAAGTAGCCGGTGAGGTCGACGATCAGGGCGGCGGCGCCGCTGCTGCCGTCGACGTGGGTGTAGAGGTCGATCTTGCCGTCGTTGCCGACGGGGACGATCTGGTAGCCGGTCGCGGTGATGCCGGAGGCGAAGTTGGTGGACGAGGTGAGGGGGCGTTGGGTGCCGTCGGCGTAAGTGGTGACGTAACCGGAGTCGCTCTGCTCGGTGGCCGTGACGTCTATGGCGACCGCGGTGACCGAGGCGGGAACGGTGGCGGGTGCGCCACTGGCCGGTGAGGTGACGCTGTCGCCCGCGATCTTCAGACTGGTGACGGAGCCGGACGCGATGGTCGCGGTGCCCGCGGTCACGCCGCTGGTGTACGTCAGGCCGCCGCTGCTGCGGGTGTCGAGGATGCGGGTGGGTGTGACGGCCTGGTGGTAGCCGGCCGGGGTGTAGGGCTGGGCGGGTGGGACGACGGAGCCGGTCCAGGTGCGGACGCGGGCGAGTTCGCCGGTGAAGTAGTCGGTACGGGCGGAGGCGTCGAGGGCGTCACCGAGCTGGAAGTTGCCGCTCGCGCCGGTGCTGGGGGCGGTGTGGTCGCCGCTGTCGACGAAGACGTCGTCGACGTAGAGGTCCATCACGTGGGTCGTCTTGTCGTACGTGGCCGTCAAGTGTGCCCAGGTGCTGAGGTGGACGGTGCCGCCGGTGACGGTGTCGAAGCTCCAGGCGGTGCCCGCACCGGTGTTGAGGCTGAACTGCCAGCCGGTGGAGGTGGGGATGAGCAGGATGCCGGAGTCGGCGCTGCCGCTCTGGGAGAGGACGGCGCCGCCGTAGGCGGTGGGGTCGGCCCAGACGGAGACGGTGAACGACTTGGTGAGGTCGAGGGCTTTGGAGCCCTGGAGGTAGTCGTGGTCGCTCGCGTCGAGGGCGACGTCGGGGTCGAAGAGGCCGCCTTCGGGGGCGGTGACGCCGCTGGTGCCGGTGAGGGTGATGGCGCTGGTGGCCGCGTCGTCGGCGGTGAGGGCGGTGGTGTCGTAGTCGTTGAGGGGCCAGTCGTGGGTGTCGGTGCTCAGGGCCTGGCCGGTGGTCGTGGTCCAGCTCGCGGTGGTGCCGGAGAGGGTCATCTCATGGGCGGTGGCGGTGCCGGTGCTGCCGATGGTCCACAGGTCGGGGGTGTGGTCGTTGTTGATGTCGGCGGCCTGGAGGGTGGGCTGGCTGACGGAGTCCCAGCCGGTGCTCGCCGCTTCGACGGAGGTGAGGGTGGTGTCGGTGGCGCCGTTGGAGAGGGCGTCGTAGGTCAGGCTCTGGAGGTTGGTGGGGCTGAGGTACCAGAGCTGGCCGTGGGAGGGGTCGCCGGTGTCGGTGCTGGTGTCGCGGGCGAACAGCTCCGGCATGCCGTTCGCGTCGAGGGTGCCGGTGAGGGTCCAACCGGCCCAGCCGGTCGTGCAGTTGGTGGTGGCGGCGGTGTTCTGGGCCAGGCAGTAGGGGTTGTAGTCGGCGAGGTCGGTGGCCTGGTCGGCACCGGGGTACAGGCCCGCGGCGGGCACGGAGTTCTCGTCGTAGAGCGAGCCGTTGATCACCAGTAGGAGATCCGGATAGCCCGTGGCGGTGTTGCCGTTGACGGTGTTGTAGAGGCCCCCGCCGGTGGCGACGGAGGTGGCCGGGGTGGTGGTGTCGGTGGTGGTGCCGTCGTCGTTGAAGGTGGTCGTCGTCAGGGCGAAGACGCCGGTGGAGTTGGTGACGGGCAGGGAGTCGACGGGCTGGAGGTCGGTGCCGTCGCCCTGGCCGCGCAGGATCTCGCCGCTGACAGCGCCGGTTGAGGTGTCGTAGCCGTAGTCGAGGACGTCGTTGAAGCCGCTTCCGGTGAAGAAGTGGCCGGTGACGGTCTGGGTGCCGGTGAAGGAGGTGGCGGTCTGGGTGGTGGAGACGCCGTTGCCGTCGATGCCGATGTTCCGGGCGACCGGGTTGAGCTTGCCGCCGCCGTTGCCGGTGGCCTGCCAGAGCCCGGCGGGCAGGGAGTTCTTGCCGCCTACGGTCAACAGGTCGGCGTTGCCGTCGCCGTTGAGGTCGTCGTCAGTGGCCGTGGCGGGGGCCCGGGCGATGAAGCGGTAGTCGTAGGTGTCACCGACGTTGCCGCTGCCGCCGACGGCGGTGACGGTCAGGACGTCGGTCTGGGTGGTGGGCTTCAGCGAGATGGTCGCGGTGTAGGGGCTGGAGCTGGAGGCGTTGACGCTGACGGGGTTGCCGCCGTTGAGCTGGTAGCGGTAACTGCCGGGCGCGCTGGTGGTGTTGGTGTCCGTGAGGGTGAAGCTCGCCGATGTGCCCACGGCGCACAGACTGTCGCCCGAGGGGCTGTCGGTGAGTTCGGGGCACTGGCTGGTGGTGGAGGTGACGGGGGCGACGGTGGGTGCGCCGGGGGCCGTGGGGTCGTAAGAGAAGTGGCAGGTCTTGGACTGACTGCTCGTCAGATGCTGGTCGGTGACGGTGAGATACCAGGCGAACTCGGTCTTCGCGGTGAGCGCGTTGAAGGGCCCGGAGGCCGTGTGGGAGTAGAGGGTGCTCGCGGTGGTGCCGCTGGTGGCGTTGATCGCCCGGGTGTAGGTCGTGCCGCTCGCCATGTTCTTCAGCGTGAAGTTCGCGGTGAGCGGGCTGGTGGTGCCGTCCGGGTCGGACACCGCGGCACGCAGGGTGACGTCACCGAGACCCAGTGAAGTGGGCGTGGTGGCCGAGCAGTTGGTGCTCGGGCTGGTGGTCAGCGAGGTCGGGGTGGTGGGGGTGTGGTCGTAGGTCGTGGTGATCGTGGCCTGCTTGCTGAACTGCTTCCACGCCAGGTCGTCGCCCTCGTCGGCGGCGAGCAGTCCGAAGGTGGCCTTCGACCAGTGGTTGTCGGCGGCCCGCTGCATCAGCGAGGTGAGGGAGTACGTGACGTCCGCGGGGCCGCAGGAGGTGGACCAGCCGTGGGCGACGGACTGCGAGCCGATCTTGCTGAGCCGGGAGGGCTGGTGGTTCCACGTGGTGGACGAGGAGATCGAGCCGGTCCAGTACAGGTCGAGGGCCTTGGCGGTGCAGGAGGCCGACCAGTTCTCGTAGAAGGAGATGTCGGAGGAGATCACCGTCGAGTTCCACAGGGCGCTGTGGACGCTGGTCTGGAAGAACGACCGGTTGGTGGAGACGTCGGAGGTCCAGTCGGTGTAACCGACGTGCAGCGGACCGGGGTTGGAGGAACCGGGCTTCCAGAAGGCGGTGTCGGGCCACTCGTTGTCGACGAACGCCCACGCCTGGACGGTGTCGGTCTGGCCGGACGCGGTGAAGGAGGGGTCGATGTAGACCGGGTAGACGGTGTCCTTGCCCCTGAGCAGGGTGTGGTCGGGCGACAGGCTGATGTGCCCTTGTCGGTAGGCGGCCTTCAGGCTCTTTTTCCGGGCGTTGTCGCCGGGCGCGGCGGCGCTGGAGGCGAGCGGCGCGCCGTCACGGCGGTCCACGACCTGACCGGACTCGGGGTCGGTCACCTTCGGGGTGTTCGCCGCGGGGCGGCTGGAGTCCCACATGGTGGGGGCGGTGGCCGAGAAGACGGTCCGCCCGGCGCGGTCCTTGGCGGTGATGTCACCGGCGGTGTCACTGGCCAGGGTCACCCCGGTGGCCTTCGTGGCGAGGGTCAGGTCGGAGAGGGCGGGGTTCGCCGCGGCTTCGGCGTCCTTGACGACCAGGACCTCGCTGAAGCCGCCGGTGTCCTGTGCGGTGACCGCGAGATCCACGTCGGGCAGCACGTCGTGGTACGTCGCGGTCGGGCCGTCGAGCGTGGGGGCGCCGAGGGTGAACGCGGAGGGCAGCGACACGGCGAGGGCGCCGCTGCCGGCCCGCATGGCGGCAAGGGGTGTGCCCGCCGCGCCGCCGGACAGGGTGAGGGAGGCGGTGGAGACCTTGGGGGAGATCGTGCCGTCCGCGTGACGTGTGAGCGTCGCGTCCAGGCTCTTCCATCTGCCGTGCACCAGCTTGCGTACGGGCGCGATCGTCTGTCTGAGCGTCAGCGTGCCGTTCGGGTTGGCGGTGAGCGTGGAGGAGTCCGTCGTGGCGGCCGTCGCCTGGACGGACTTTCCGGTGGACCGGGCCTTCGCGAGGGCCTGGTCCTCGGTCAGGCCGGGGGAGGAGCCGGCCGGCGCCCGGGTGGCGGTGGGGGAGTGCGCCGGGGTGGCGGCCTGGGCGAGAGCGGGGCTGCCGAGGGTGCCGGCGACCGCGAGAACGGTGGCGCCGACGATCGCGCGGCGCGCCCATGAGCGGGGCGGAGAGGCCGACCCATTCTTATGCATTTCTTTCCCCCAATTCCTGGGCTGCTAAAGGATTCCAAGCGTTCTGCAAAATCCGGTTGAGACGCCCTTGGTGATCGTCAGGAATCACGGACGGCCAAGGCCGCGTCACCGTATGGGCAGTTGGGGTCACTTGTGAGGTTCATGGACTGCTTTTTTCCAACTCCATATCCTTCGGAATTGAAATCTCGGGTATTTCTTCTCTGGTTCCGTGACGAGGGGGGTATCCGGTGTCCGGTAGACGCACGCGGCTGGTGGCGGTGGGATGGACGGCGCTGTTGGCCTGGTCCCTGTGTGTGGGGCCGGCCTTCGGCTCGACCGCGAGCGCACCTCCTTCCACCCCCAGGACAGCCGCGAAGCCGAAACCGGACCTCGGCCGCTCCGTCACGGGGCTGAAGTCCGTTCCGCGCAAGGACGTGCGCACCTCGGACGCCACGCGTCACACAGCGGCGCCGACCCGGACCGCGTGGCCGGCCGCCGGGGCCGCGACCCTGGAACTCGGGGCGCCGAAGCCCTCGGCGACCGCCGGTTCCAAGGCCACCGCGTCGGGAACGCCCGTGTGGGCGAAGGCCGTTGCGCCCGGCAAGGGCGCCTACAGCGGCCCGAGGACGCTGGGCGTCCAGGTCCGGCCCAGGTCGCTGTCCACCCGGCTGGGCGTCTCCGGCCCCGTGTGGTCTCTCACCCCCGACCGGGCCCCCGCTGCGGGCCGGGTGCAAGTGGGCCTGGACTACGGGGCGTTCAGCCAGGCCGTGGGCGGCAACTACGCTTCACGGCTGCGTCTCGTGGAGCTTCCCGCCTGTGCGCTGACGACCCCTCAACTGGCCGAGTGCCGCGAGCAGACACCGCTGACCTCCCGCAACGACACCAAGAACGCCGCGGTGTCGGCGGCCGTCACCTTCCCCGCCGCATCCTCGGCGCAGCCCGCCTCGACCGGAGCCGCCCGCCCGGGGGCGGCCGTGCCGGCCGTCTACGACGGCCCGGCGGCCACCGTCGTCCCGGCGCAGACGGCGTCGACCTCGGGCGCGGCGACCGTGATCGCGGCCACCGACTCCACCGGCCAGGAGGGCGCGGCGGGCGGCACCTACGCATCGACCCTTTCGTCGGCCGGTTCCTGGACCCAGTCGGGCTCGTCGGGCGACTTCACGTACACCTACAAGGTGGCCGTGCCCGGCGCCTCGACGTCGCTGGCGCCGGACGCGTCGCTGTCGTACGACTCGGGCAGCGTGGACGCGAAGACCGCGAACACCCAGGCGCAGGCGTCCTGGGTGGGTGACGGCTGGAGCACCCAGGACTCCTTCGTGGCACAGGAGTTCACCCCCTGTGACGACTCCCCGGAGGGCAGCGCGGGCTCGGTGACCACCACCGACGAGTGCTACGACGGGCCGATCCTGACCCTGTCCCTGAACGGGTCCTCGAACGCGATCGTCTACGACAAGGACACCTCCACCTACAAGCTGTCCGACGACGACGGCGCGACGGTCAGCAAGGTGACCGGCTCGTCGAACGGCTCGGGTACGTACGACACGTCGTACTGGGTGGTCACCGAGCGGGACGGCACCAAGTACTACTTCGGCCGCAACGAACTGCCGGGCTGGGCGTCGGGAGACGACACGACGAACTCGGTGGACTCCGAGCGCGTGTACGCGGCGCACTCCGGGGACCCCTGCTACGACTCCACGGCCACCAGCAGCTACTGCACGATGGCGTCCAAGTGGCACCTGGACTACGTGACCACCGTCACCGGCGCGGCGATGGCCTACTACTACAAGCAGGACACCAACTACTACGGCGCCCACAACGGGGACTCCGAGGTCAAGTACGTGCGCGACTCCTACCTCGCGCACATCGACTACGGCTTCACCACGGCCACCGGCCCCTACGGCACCGTCCCGGACAAGATCGTCTACGGCACGTCGGTGCGCTGTACCTCCACCAGCGGCAACTGCGGCAGCGCGGAGACCACTTCGAACGCGGCCTACTACCCGGACGTGCCGTACGACCTGGTGTGCGCGTCCGGGGCGACGTGCAGCGCGCACGCGCCGTCGTACTTCTCCACCGTCCGCCTCACCTCCATCACCACCCAGCAGTACTCGGCCTCCGCAGGCGCGTACGTCACGGTCGACTCCTACGCGCTGACCCAGACGGAGCCGTCGACCGGGGACGCGACCAGCGCGACGCTGTGGCTGTCCTCGATCCAGCGCACCGGCTCGGACACCACCGCGGGCGGCTCCACCTCCTCGATCACCATGCCGGCGGTGCAGTTCACCGGTTCAGCGCTGGAGAACCGGGTGAGCACCGCCACCTACCCGGGCCTGTTCCGCTACCGGATCACGGCGATCACCAACGAGATGGGCGGGGTGACCGGTGTCTCCTACACGCTGCCGACCGCGTGCTCGACCTCGGCGACCCCGTCGTCGAACACCGCGTCCTGCTCCCCGCAGTACTGGACGCCCAGCGGCTACATCAGCCCGATGCTGGACTGGTTCAACAAGTACGCGGTGCAAGAGGTGTTGGAGACCGACACCTACGGCGGCTCGGCCACCAAGGAGACCGACTACGCCTACAGCGGTGCGGCCTGGCACTACGACGATGACGAGAACACCAAGGCGAAGTACCGGACTTACGGCCAGTGGCGCGGCTATCAGCAGGTGACGACCACGACCGGCAACGGTTCGGGAGACGCCAGGACCAAGCAGGTCGACTCCTACTACCAGGGCATGGACGGCGACTGGCTCTCCTCGACCTCCACCCGGAGCATCTCGCTGGCCGACTCCCAGGGCGGCCACCACACCGACTCGCCCCAACTCGCCGGTCGTGTCCTGGAGTCCACGTCCTACCTCGGTGACGGTGGCGGCGTCGACCACTCCACGATCACCTCGTACTGGATCTCCGGGGCGACCGCGACCCGCACCCGCTCCGGCCTGCCGGACCTGACCGCCAACGCGACCGGCACCGCGGAGGAGTGGACCCGGCAGCGGCTGACCGACGGCGGTACGACGAGTTGGCGCGACACCGAGACCGACACCACCTACGACGCCACCCGCTCGGACGACGACTTCGCCCTGCCGACCTACAGCTACGAGCACACCGTGCCGGTCGACTCCCACTACGACCAGTGCACGGCCACCAGTTACGCGCCCGCCAACACCGGCGCCAACCTCGTGGGCCTGGTATCCGGAACCGAGGAGGACTCGGTGGCCTGCTCCGGGTTCACCGAAGGCTCCACCTCCTCCGTGCCGAGCGGGCTGAACACCCTCGGCGCGCCCGCCAGTGTCAACCGTCCGGACCAGGTGGTCTCCGCCACCCGGACGTTCTACGACGACTCCACCTTCTCCACCACGTTCCCGCAGTCCAGCGCCCCGACCCTGGGCCTGGTCACGATGACCCGCACGGCCACTGACTACGGCGCGGGCGCCTTCAGTTGGCGGACCACCGCGCGGAACACCTACGACAGCACCTACCACCGCCTGGCGAGCACCACCAACGGCAACGGCAACACCACCACGACCACCTACACGGTCGACTCCGCCTACCTGACCACCGGACAGAGCGTCGCCCAGCCCACGGTGAGCGGGGTCGCCCACACCACCAGCACGACGTTCGACCCCGAGCGCGGACTGACCCTGACCAGTACCGACGCCGACCACGTGGTGACCACCACGCACTACGACGCCCTCGGCCGGACGACGTCGGTGTGGAAGAACTCCCGCGCGACCAGCTCCCTCGCGAACGCGACCTACACCTACACGCTGTCGAACACCTCGGTGTCCGGCGTGGTGAGCAACACGCTGAACGACAACAGCGGTTACCTCACCTCGGTCAGCATCGTCGACTCCCTGGGCCGCCCCCGGCAGACGCAGGCCTACACTCCGCAGGGCGGCCGTCTGATCGACGACACCCTGTACGACTCGCGCGGCTGGACGGCGAAGCAGAACACCGGCTACTGGGACTCCGCCACCACACCGACCCTGTCGTTGAAGGCGGTGGCCGACAACCAGGTCTCCGACCAGGACGTGTTCACCTACGACGGGCTCGGCCGGCAGGTCTACGACATCGCCGAGAAGAACGGCTCGCTCGTCTCGACGACCACCACCGTCTACAACGGCGACGCCACCACCGTCATCCCGCCCGCCGGCGGCGTCATCAAGACCACCCGCACCGACCCGCTGGGCCGCGACAGCGAACTCGACGAGTACACCGCCACCCCGTCGCTGACCACCCCGCTGAACACCACCACCGGCACCTTCTACCTGACCGGCGGCACCACCAGCGCCACCACCTACGGCTACGACGGCCACGGCCAGAAGTCCACCACCACCGACGCCAAGGGCGACACGTGGACCAGCACCTACGACCTGGCCGACGAGGTGACCGCCAAGACCGACCCAACCGCGGGCACCTCCACCATGACCTACGACGCCGACGGCAACCTGCTCCAGACCAAGGACTCCCGCGGCGACTACGTCTCCTTCACCTACGACGCCCTCGACCGCAAGACCGGCAGGTACGCGGCCGCCACCGCCGACCAGACCGCCTACACGTCGAGCAGCTCACCGGGCAACCAGACGGCCGCCTGGGTCTACGACAACGCCAACACCGCCGTCTCCGGCATGACCTACCCGGTCGGCCACGTCACCACGGCGACCTCGTACAGCGGCGGCTACGCCTACGTCCAACAAGCCGTGGGCTTCAACGTCTTCGGCGAATCCCTGGGCGAGGAGACCATCGTCCCCTCCGCGGCGCAGGGCTCGGTCCTCGGCAAGACCTGGAAGATCACCCACTCGTACACCAGCGTCAACGGCCTGCTGTGGACCGACGGTTACGCCCTCGGCGGCGGTCTGCCCGCCGAGACCGTCACCCACGGCTACAACAACGACGACGAGCCCAACGCCCTGGCCGGTGCCTACAGTTACCTCCAGAGCACCACATACAGTGCCAACGACCAGGTCGCACAAGTCCAGTTGGGCTCTTCCACGTCCTACGCCACCGTCACCGACGCCTACGACAGCCACACCGGGGATCTGACCGACCAGCTGGTCACCCGCTCCACCGCCACCCCGTCCAGCGTGGACGAGACCGCGTACACCTACGACCTCTCCGGCAACATCACCCGCCAGACCGAGACCCGCTCCGGCTCCAGCAGCACGGCCGAGACCCAGTGCTACGCCTACGACTCCCTCGACCGCCTCACTACGGCCTGGACGGCCACCGACAACTGCGCCGCCACCCCCACCAGCAGCGACCACAGCACCGTCGGGGACGGCATCACCGGCGGCGCCTACTGGACCAGCTGGACCTACGACGCCATCGGCAACCGGCTCACCCAGACCCAGCACACCGTCTCCGGCACCGCCAGCGACACCGTCACCACCAGTGGCTTCTCCAGCAGCCAGTCCAACACCCTGACCGCCACGACCACCACCGGCGGCACGACCGGCTCCACCAGCTACGGCTACGACAGCGACGGCAACACCACCACTCGTCACACCGGCACCGCCGACCAGACCCTCACCTGGAACAACGACGACCAGCTGACCAAGATCACCGACGCCACCGCCTCCACCTCCACCAGCTACATCTACGACGCCGACGGCAACCTGCTCCTCCAGACCGACCCGACCACCACCACCCTCTACCTCGGCAGCGAACAGATCACCCTGGACAACTCCGCGGGCACCGCCACCGGAGTCCGCTACTACACCGCCCCCGGCGGCGCCACGATCGTCCGCACCGGGACCGGCACCGCCTACGGCTTCGAACTCGCCGCCGACCAGCACGGCACCAACAGCCTCTACCTCGACTACACCGCCCAGACCCCCACCTGGCGCCAGTTCGACCCCTACGGCAACCCCCGTGGCACCACCGCGAGTTGGCCCGACAACCGCACCTTCCTCGACAAGACCACCGACACCACCACCGGTCTCACCGATGTCGGCGCCCGCGAATACGACCCCACCCTGGGCCGCTTCACCAGCCTCGACCCCGTCTTCGAGGACGACAGCCCACAGGAACTCGGTGGCTACGCCTACGCCTCGGACAACCCCGTCACCTTCTCCGACCCCACCGGCCGGGAGATCGGCTCACGCCCCAACTCCTGCCAGTACGACCTGTCGTACTGCTCCAAGAAGGTCCAGAAGGAGGTCGGCTACGACCCGAAGACCGGCCTCGCCGACTACCGCCGGGGCACGGTCGTCTCCAAGGGCACGGCGGCCTCCATCAGCAACCACTACAGCAACCCCGTCACCGACAGCGGCTACACCCCACCCGCGCCCAAGCCCCAGCCGCACCGGTCCTGGTGGTCGAAGGCATGGAGTTCGACCTGGCAAGCGGCCCACGGGTTCATGCAGAAGCACAGCGAAGCCCTGGGCTGGATCGGCGTCGGACTCGGCGTGGCGTCCATGCTCACCCCCCTGGGCTGGGTCGCCGACGCGGCTTTGGTCGGCGGGTTCGTGTTGGGTGGTGCCACCACCGCGGACGCGTGCCTCTCCAAGCAGTGGGGGAGCTGCACGATGGGCGCGGTGAGCCTGGGAATGGCTGGAGAAGGTGTCGCCGCCAGTCGTATGGCGAATTCAGCGCTTCGGGAGTCGGCGGGTGCCGGCATTTTCTCGCGGACGCTCCTCAAAGGAGGTGCGATGCTGGGGCGAACCATTGCCGGTGTCGCCAATACGAGTTCTGTGGGTTATGCAATTATCGGAACCGCTACAGGGGGCAACCTGGGTGACTCCAGCCGTTCGGAGGACGATTAGCTCATGACGGATACCGGTCGCCCATCCGTGAAAGCGCTCGATGGGTCGCAGCGACTGCCCTTGCTCGTCAGGTGGTGCCTGAAGAGGGCGCGGAGGAAGGGGCGAACGGGCGTTCTGGTGTTCGCCGAGATAAGGGAGCCGGTTCGGAGCCTGACCCACAAGGCGGGCATCGTGTCCGTCCGGGAGGAGGGCGTGGAACTCTGCTCCCGTGACCGTGGCGCGAAGACGCCCCGCTTCATCGAGCTGCCCCCCGGCCCTCACCGGCTCGAGTTCGGGGTGACACGGATGAAGGCCAGTGGAAGTACGTCGTTTCTGCAGGTGGTGGACCTGAAAGAGGGCGAGACCCTGGTCGCGTTGTGTGATCCTGTCCAGTCGAACGTCTTCTACCGGCGGAGCCCGGATGTGGATTCCTGGGTCATCGGAGTCTTCCCGAACCGGGAGAAAGGGTGATCCGTCATGACAGAGATTTCGGTACGCCGTGACGAGGCCGACAGCTATGCGCAACTGCGCCGCTACAAGGTGTACGTCGACGGCGAACACGTGGGGGATCTACGGCGGGGCGAGACCTGTCTGAGGGCGGTCTCCCCGGGCACGCACACCGTTCAGGTCAAGATCTCATGGTGCTCGAGCCGGCCTCTCTCGGTGGGAGTGTCGGAGGGGGAGCGACAAGAACTGGCGTGCAGGGCGGTCCCCGGAGTGGAATCGGATCCCATGGCGATGCTCACCCACCGACACGACCTCCTCACCTTGCGGAGGGCGTGAGGTCCCTGCGTCGGCAGGTCGGCTGGGGCATCTGTGGCGAAGGCGGGGACAGCCTTCTCCGCGACCAACGTCAGGACGAGTGGGTGAAAGAGCGAGTGCTGCGACGGCGGTCGTGGCCGATCTTCAACGGGATCATGGTCGTCGCGGTCTGCGGTGTGTCCCCCTGGGCGGCGCTGCTGAACATCGAGCGCCGGGACTACCTCGACCTGTGGCGCATCACGGCGGTGCTCTGCGGTCTGGCCGTCTTCTTTCTCCGGATGGGAACCTGCGCGGTCGTACTGCGCGCCAACTCGCTCCTCGTCGTCAATCCCGTCGGATCCAAGGAAGTCGGATACGACGGGATTCGCAAGGTGGTGGCGGGACCGGGGGCCGGGCTGGAGATCGTGACGGTCCGCGACGAGCGCCTTGTCCCCGTCGTGTTCGGCGGGTCCTTGGTGGACTACTGGTTCGCGACGTCGGAACTGGCGGCCAAGGAAATCAGGGAACGGATCCCCCGCAGGCCGAAACCCGTCGCCGACGCGGAACCGGTGAAACGGACTCTCGTGAGACCTTGTCGGCCGGCGGATGTCGTGTTGGTGATCGGTGTCGTGACCGCGATCGTCGGGGGCGTGACGGAGGCGATCGGTTAGTCGCGGACCAGACACGGACGCTTGTTGTCGAAGGTCCAGTCGGGGACCAGGTAGCGCATGGCGGTCGCGTCGTCGCGGGCGCCCAACGCCTTCTCCCGGTAGAGCTCGTGGGCGGCCAGGAGGCGGTCCCTGTCGAGGGTGAGGCCGAGGCCGGGGGCGTCCTGGATCGCGATCTCGCCGTCGGTGATGCGCGGCGGCGCGACCGTGAGGCGTTCCAGGCCCTCCTGCCAGATCCAGTGCGTGTCCAGGGCGTTGTAGTCGCCGGGGGCCGCCGCGCCGCAGTGGGTGATCATGGCGAGGCTGATGTCGAAGTGGTTGTTGGAGTGGCAACCCCAGGTCAGGCCCGCCGCGTTGCAGAGCTGGGCCACCCGGACCGAGCCCCGCATGGTCCAGAAGTGCGGGTCGGCGAGCGGGATGGAGACCGACTGGAGGGCCAGGGCGTGGGTCAGCTGGCGCCAGTCCGTGGCGATCATGTTCGTGGCCGTGGGCAGACCGGTGGCCCTGCGGAACTCCGCCAGGATCTCCCGGCCCGAGTACCCGTCCTCCGCCCCGCACGGATCCTCGGCGTACGCGAGCGTGCCCAGCAGCGGCCCGCACAGCTCGACCGCCTCGCGCAGCGACCACGCGCCGTTGGGGTCGAGCGTGATCCGCGCGTCGGGGAAACGCTCCTTGAGCGCCTGGACGGCCTTGACCTCCTCCGCGCCCGCCAGCACCCCGCCCTTCAGCTTGAAGTCCCGGAAGCCGTAGTGGTCGTAGGTCGCTTCGGCCTGCCGGACGATCGCCTCGGGGGTGAGTGCCTCCTCGTGGCGGATCCGGTACCACTCCACGTCGGCGTCGGGCTCCCGGACGTACTCCAGGTCCGTGCGGTCCGGATCACCGACGTAGAAGAGGTAGCCCAACACCCGTACGGAATCCCGCTGTTGGCCGTCGCCGAGCAGCGCTGCCACGGGGACGTCCAGGTGCTGGCCGAGCAGGTCGAGGAGGGCCGACTCGACGGCGGTGACCGCGTGGACCGTCGTACGGAGATCGAAGGTCTGGAGGCCGCGGCCGCCCGAGTCGCGATCGCCGAAGCGCTCCCCGATCGCGCGCAGGACCCGCTGGTAGTCGCCCAACTTCGCGCCCACGACCAGGGGTTCGGCGTCCCGCAGGGTCTGTGTGATCCTCTCGCCGCCCGGCACCTCGCCGAGTCCGGTGCGGCCCTCGGAGTCGGTGAGGACGACGACGTTGCGGGTGAAGTAGGGGCCGTGCGCGCCGGAGAGGTTGAGCTCCATCGAGTCGCGCCCGGCGACCGGATAGACGGCGAAGGCGGTGACGGTCGGCTGACTTCTGCTGGGCATGAGGGAGTTCCTTGGGGAGGGGGCCGGATGCGGGGAGGGGGTCAGATGCCGATCGCGTCCAGGGACCATTCCACGGCGAGTACGCCGCCGAGGCCCAGGACCGCGAGGACGGTCGTGTAGGTCGTACGGGCCTTGATGGCGTCCAGGACCGAGAGGTTGAAGTACTCCTTGAACATCCAGAAGCCCGGGTCGTTGACGTGGCTGAAGGCGATCGAACCGCAGGAGACGGCCAGCACCATCAGCTCGGGGTGGACCCCGCTGCCCGCGACCAGCGGGGCCACCACACCGGCGGCGGTGACGACGGCGACCGTCGCGGAGCCCAGCGCCACCCGCAGGATCGCGGCGATCAGCCACGCGAGAATGATCGGCGAGATGTCCCAGCCGTCGGTGAAGTCCTTGATGTAGTCGGAGATCCCGCCCTCCACGAGTACGCCCTTGTAGGCGCCGCCTGCGCCGATGACCAGCAGAATCATCGCCATCGACTTGGCCGCGGACACGCAGGACGCGCTCACCTCCTCCAGACTCCGCCCGATGCGCGGGCCGAACGCCCAGATCGCCAGGCACAGGGTCAGGA
The DNA here is from genome assembly GCF_040643855.1 of Streptomyces sp. NPDC047072. Taxonomy (NCBI): domain Bacteria; kingdom Bacillati; phylum Actinomycetota; class Actinomycetes; order Kitasatosporales; family Streptomycetaceae; genus Streptomyces; species Streptomyces sp. NPDC047072. Next base: position 20,681 of record NZ_JBEYVC010000169.1, read on the forward strand.
GCAGGGCGATCGGGGCCGAGCCGACGAAGTCGACGGCGTGCAGCACCGGGTTCTTGTCGTCGTCCACCGCCATGTCGGCCACCGCGGCGCCCGCGATCAGCACGATCGGGACCAGGGCGACGAACAGCGACCAGCCCATGCCGGGCATCTCGTCGTCCGCGAACTCCCGCTCGGTGACAAGACCTTGGGGTATCTCGGGGTTCATCCGGCGGACGAACGGCAGCCGCGGCCACACCAGCGCGATGACCGCGCCGATCGGCACCGCGAAGAAGAGGCCGTACAGGAGGGTGTGGCCGACGGAGGCGTGGAAGGTGGCGGCCACGGCGGTGGGGCCGGGGTGCGGCGGCAGGAAGCTGTGCATCGTGGACAGCGCGATCGACATCGGCAGACCCACCCACAGCAGGTTGCTGCGGGTGACGCGGACGATGGTGAAGGCGACCGGCACGATGATGACGAAGGCGACCTCGTAGAACATCGTCACGCCGATGAGCATGGCGGTCACCACCATGGCGACCTGGACGCGGCGCGGCCCGAAGGAGCCGACGAGCCGCCCGGCTATCCGCTGGGCGGCGCCCGAGTCGCCCATGACCCGGCCGAGCATGGCGCCGAGCCCGATGACGAGGAGGGTGTCGCCGATCTGGCCGCCGACGCCCTCTCCGAGGACGTCACCGATCTCGGCGGCCGGGATGCCCTGCACCAGCGCGACGCCGACGGCCACAAGGAGCAGGGCGACCAGGCCGTTGAGTTTCAGCCGGGTCATGAGGAACAGCAGGACCAGCACGCTGATGGCGACGACGACAAGTGGCATGGGTCAGTTCCCCTTTGAACTGTGCGCAGTTGACGATCCGGTCGGTCGGGCCTGGCTCAGCCGACCAGGGCCAGCCCCGTCTCCAGGAGCTTCTCCAGCTCTACGAGGTCCTGCGGGCCGGGGTCGGTGAGCGGGGCGCGGACCGGGCCGACCGGGCGGCCGCGCAGCCGGGCGGCGGCCTTGACGAGGGAGACGGCGTAGCCGGGGACGCGGTCGCGCAGCTCGACGAGCGGGATGTAGAAGCCGCGCAGGAGGTCGTCGATCGTACGGTCGTCGCCGTCCTGGAAGGCGGTGAAGAACGCGGTCGCGATCTCGGGGGCGAAGGCGTGGACGGCCGAGGAGTACGCCGGGACCCCGACCGTGGCGTAGGCGCGGGCCTGGATCTCGGCGGTGGCCGCGCCGTTGAAGAAGAGCAGGTGGTCGGGGGCGGCGAGGGTGAGGCGCTGGAGGCGGTCCAGGTCGCTGTGGCCGTCCTTGAGGCCGATGACCGTGGGGAGTTCGGCGATCCGGCGCAGGCTCTCGGCGGTGAACGTCACCTGGTCGCGCTGGTAGACGATCAGCGGGAGGTCGGTGCCCGCGGCGATCCGGCGGACCTGCTCGACCAGGCCGTCCTGCGGGGCCTTCAGCAGGTAGTGGGGCAGGACGAGCGCGGCGTCGGCGCCGGCCTCCTCGGCGATACGGGCGAAGCGGAGGGCTTGCGCCCAGCCGTAGCCGATGCCGGCGACGACGGGGGTACGGCCGTCCGCGACCTCCACGGCCGCCGTGACGACCTCGCGGTACTCGTCCTCGTCCAGCGCGGTGAACTCGCCGGTGCCGCAGGCGGGGAAGAGCGCGCCGGGTGCGGTGGCCAGCTGGTCGGCGAGGTAGGTGCGGTAGGCGTCCGGGGCGAGGTCGCCGGCGTCCGTGAAGCTGGTGAGCGGGAAGGACAGGACACCGCGCGCCATGCCGTCCCGCAGGCGTCGGGCTGCGTCCTGGGCCGCCTGGTTCAGTGACATGAACTCATCTCCATGTATATGGATTGCATCTACATATGAGGATGGAGATTAGGGTGATGTGCGTGGCTGGTCAATGGGGCGAACCGTGAAGTGACTCTGCCTCTGATCGTCGACGACCGGGGCACGTTGCAGGTGTCGGCGGCCGATGTGAGCAAGCTGCTGCGCAGTCTGGGCG
>NZ_JBEYVC010000170.1:0-22621 GCF_040643855.1 Streptomyces sp. NPDC047072
CGGTACGCCACTTGAGGTCTGGCAGCGGCCGGCGGACGAGTTCGTGGCCCGCTTCCTCGGCTTCGAGAACGTCGTCGAGGGGCTCGTCAGCGGGGCGGCGGCGGCGGGAGCCGGGGCCGGGGCGGCGGGAGCCGGAGCGGCGGCCGGAGCCGCGCCCGGGGCGCCGATGACGGCCAGCTTGGCGCCGACCTCCGCGGTCTCGTCCTCGCCGACCACGATCTCCAGCAGGACACCGGCGACCGGCGCCGGGATCTCGGTGTCGACCTTGTCCGTGGAGACCTCGAGCAGCGGTTCGTCCTCCGCGACCTCCTCGCCGACCTCCTTCAGCCAGCGGGTCACGGTGCCCTCGGTGACGGACTCGCCCAGCGCGGGCAGGACGACGTCCGTGCCCTGGGCGGAACCGCCGCCGGTGGCGGCCTCGGCGGTGGGAGCGGGCGCCGGGGCGGCCTGCTCGGTGGACGGCGCGGCCGCGGCCGGCTCGGGGGCGGGCTCGGCGACCTGCTCGGCCGCGGGGGCCGGGGCGGCGGCCGGGGCGCCGGTGCCGTCGTCGATCACGGCCAGCTCGGCGCCGACCTCGACGGTCTCGTCCTCGGCGACCTTGATGGAGGACAGGACGCCGGACACGGGGGAGGGGATCTCGGTGTCGACCTTGTCGGTCGAGACCTCGAGCAGCGGCTCGTCGGCCTCTACACGCTCACCCTCGGCCTTCAGCCAGCGGGTGACGGTGCCCTCGGTGACGCTCTCGCCGAGCGCCGGAAGGGTTACGGAAACCGCCATGGTTTCGGTTGCTCCTTACGAATTGCGGAAGTCTGTGTCGTCGCGGAGACGCTGAGTCGCTTCGCGGGGGGTTCGACCGAGGGTCAGTCGTGCGCGTGCAGCGGCTTGCCGGCCAGGGCCAGATGGGCCTCGCCGAGCGCCTCGCTCTGCGTCGGGTGGGCGTGGATGAGCTGGGCGACCTCGGCCGGCAGCGCCTCCCAGTTGTAGATCAGCTGGGCCTCGCCGACCTGCTCGCCCATCCGGTCGCCGACCATGTGGACGCCGACCACGGCACCGTCCTTCACCTGGACGAGCTTGATCTCACCCGCGGTGTTCAGGATCTTGCTCCTGCCGTTGCCCGCCAGGTTGTACTTCAGAGCGACGACCTTGTCCGCACCGTAGATCTCCTTGGCCTTGGCCTCGGTGATGCCGACGGAGGCGACCTCCGGGTGGCAGTAGGTCACGCGGGGGACACCGTCGTAGTCGATCGGGACGGCCTTGAGGCCGGCCAGACGCTCCGCCACCAGGATGCCCTCGGCGAAGCCGACGTGCGCGAGCTGGAGGGTCGGGACGAGGTCACCGACGGCGGAGATGGTGGGCACGTTGGTGCGCATGTACTCGTCGACGAGGACGTAGCCGCGGTCCATCGCGACGCCCTGCTCCTCGTAGCCGAGACCGGCGGAGACCGGGCCGCGGCCGACGGCGACGAGCAGGAGCTCGGCCTCGAACTCCTTGCCGTCGGCGAGGGTGACCTTGACGCCGTCGGCGGTGTACTCGGCCTTCGAGAAGAACGTGCCCAGGTTGAACTTGATGCCGCGCTTGCGGAACGCGCGCTCAAGAAGCTTGGAGGAGTTCTCGTCCTCGAGCGGGGCGAGGTGCTTGAGGCCCTCGACGATGGTGATGTCGGTCCCGAAGGACTTCCAGGCGGAGGCGAACTCGACGCCGATGACACCGCCACCGAGGACGATCGCGGACTTCGGCACCCGGTCCAGGACGAGGGCGTGGTCCGAGGAGATGATGCGGTTGCCGTCGATCTCCAGGCCCGGCAGCGACTTCGGCACGGAGCCGGTCGCGAGGAGGACATGGCGGCCCTGGACGCGCTGGCCGTTGACGTCGACGGAGGTGGGGGAGGACAGCCGGCCCTCACCCTCGATGTACGTCACCTTGCGGGAGGCGACGAGCCCCTGGAGCCCCTTGTACAGACCGGCGATCACGCCGTCCTTGTACTTGTGGACCCCGGCGATGTCGATGCCCTCGAAGGTGGTCTTGACGCCGAACTGCTCGCTCTCGCGGGCCTGGTCGGCGATCTCGCCCGCGTGCAGCAGGGCCTTGGTGGGGATGCACCCTCGGTGCAGGCAGGTGCCGCCGACCTTGTCCTTCTCGATCAGGGCGACGTCCAGGCCCAGCTGGGCCCCGCGCAGGGCCGCGGCGTACCCGCCACTACCACCGCCGAGGATCACTAGGTCGAAAACGGTGCTGGCGTCGTTCGCCACGTCACGTCCTCCATGCATGTGCGCCGTACGCCGGTCTGCAGTGACCGCGCGGCGGCTGGTGTCCGGCCGCTCTTTCTTCGGCCCTGTGGTGGGGGCCCTGTCCTGCCGAGGCCCATCTTCGCACTTGTCAGCACCGAACGAGACGCCGGGCCGGGGTGTGAGACACCACACGCTCACATGTGAAGAGGGGGCTCCGCCCTACCCGCGCGCGGAGCCCCCTCACTCACCTCTTCACCCGGAGCGGGTTCAGCCCAGGTCGCCCGAGGCCGTCAGTTCGGCCAGCCGCACCAGCGTCCGTACGGCCGTACCGGTGCCGCCCTTCGGCGTGTACCCGAACGGCCCACCCTCGTTGAAGGCCGGGCCCGCGATGTCCAGGTGCGCCCAGGTGATCCCCTCACCCACGAACTCCCGCAGGAAGAGCCCGGCGACCAGGCCGCCACCCATCCGCTCACCCATGTTCGCGATGTCGGCGGTCGGGGAGTCCATCCCCTTGCGCAGGTGCTCCGGCAGCGGCATCGGCCACGACGGCTCGCCCACCTCGGACGCGGCCTCGTACACCGCCGTACGGAACGCGTCGTCGTTGGCCATGATCCCGAAGGTCCGGCTGCCGAGCGCCAGCATCATCGCGCCGGTCAGCGTCGCCACGTCCACGATCGCGTCCGGCTTCTCCGCCGACGCCGCCCACAGCGCGTCCGCCAGGACCAGCCGGCCCTCGGCGTCGGTGTTGAGCACCTCCACCGTCTTGCCGCTGTACATCCGCAGCACGTCACCCGGACGCGTGGCGGAGCCCGACGGCATGTTCTCGGCGAGCGCCAGCCACCCGGTGACGTTCACTTCGAGGCCCAGCCGCGCGGCCGCGACGACCGCGGCGAAGACGGCGGCCGCCCCGCTCATGTCGCACTTCATCGTCTCGTTGTGGCCCGCCGGTTTCAGCGAGATACCGCCCGAGTCGTACGTGATCCCCTTGCCGACCAGCGCGAGGTGCTTCTTCGCCTTGGAGGAGGTGTACGACAGCTTCACGAGCCGCGGCCCCGACGCCGACCCCGCGCCGACGCCGAGGATGCCGCCGTAGCCGCCCTTCTCCAAGGCCTTCACGTCGAGCACCTGCACCTTGATGCCGTGGTCCTTGGCCGCCGCCGAGGCGATCGCGGCGAAGGCCTCGGGGTCGAGGTCGTTCGGCGGGGTGTTGATGAGGTCGCGGGCGCGGTTGAGCTCCTCGGCGACCGCGGTGGCCCGCGCGACGGCGGCCTTGTGCGCGGCGTCGCGCGGCTTGGCGCCGAGCAGCGCGGCCTCGGCGAGCGGCGCCTTGCCGTTCTTCGCCTTGGAGCCGCTCGCCGAAGAGCCGTTCTCCTTGTACGTGTCGAAGGAGTACGCGCCGAGCAGCACGCCCTCGCCCACCGCGCCGACACAGGCGGCCCCGGTCAGCGGCAGCGCGAACGCGGCCTTCTTCACCCCGGTCAGGGCGCGGGCGGCCACGCCGGCGGCCCTGCGCAGCGCCTCGGCGTCGTACGCGGTGTCCTTGTCGGGCACCGCGCCCAGGCCCACCGCCACCACGAGCGGCGTCTTGAAGCCGGCGGGCGCGGGCAGCTTCGTCACCTCGCCCTCGGCACCCGAGGCACCGAGGGTTTCCAGGACACCGGCCAGCCGGCCGTCGTAGGCCTTGTCCACGGCCTCGGCGCCCGGTGCGACGACCGGGCCCTTGTCGCCCTTGGCGACACCGATCACGAGCGCGTCGGCCCGCAGGCCGGGCGCCGCGGCGGTGCTGAGTGTGAGAGCAGTCACGGTGGTGAAATCTCGCTTCCCATGTGTCGTTGTGTGGTCGAGCGGGTGGGTCGACCGGGCCCGACGGCCGACCCTATGACTCGTCCGGAAGTTCGTCCGAGCGCGGGTCCCGATCGGGGCCTTCACCCCTGTCGGCGACCACCCGTGACGAGCCTACGCTTGGGGCAGCCTTCGATCATTGCCGTGGGCGGCCCACCACCACGCCCGTCCACACCGATTCCTGCTGGGAGCCCGTCCGTTGAAACGCCCCTTGTTGCTCGCCGCCCTGCTGCTCCTGGTGACGGGGTGCGGAACCGAAGCCGGGTCCTCCGGGGACGACACGGGCGACGCGCGCTGGCAGCCGCGCCCGGGCGTCGCCTGGCAGTGGCAGCTCACGGGGCGCATCGACACCTCCGTCGACGTGCCGGTGTACGACATCGACGGCTTCGACCAGCCGGGGTCCGTGGTGGACACGCTGCACAAGAAGGACCGCAAGGTCATCTGCTACCTCTCCACCGGCGCGTACGAGGACTGGCGCCCCGACGCCGACAAGTTCCCCAAGTCGGTGATCGGCCGCAGCAACGGCTGGGAGGGCGAGAGCTGGCTCGACATCCGCCGGACCGACGTCCTGGAGCCGCTGATGGCGGCCCGCTTCGACATGTGCCGCAAGAAGGGCTTCGACGCGGTGGAGCCGGACAACATGGACGGCTACAAGAACCGCACGGGGTTCAAGCTGACGGCGGCGGACCAGCTCCGCTACAACCGCCTGATAGCGAAGCTGGCCCACGACAGGGGTATGGCGGTGGGCTTGAAGAACGACCTCGACCAGATCCCCCAACTGGTCAAGGACTTCGACTTCGCGGTCAACGAGCAGTGCGCGCAGTACGACGAGTGCGGGGACAACACGCCGTTCATCAAGGCGGACAAGGCGGTCTTCCACGTCGAGTACGAACTCCCGACGAAACGCTTCTGCGCGGAGTCCCGCAAGCTGAAGCTGAGTTCGATGCTGAAGAAGTACGAGTTGGGGGTGTGGCGGGAGGCTTGCTGACTGCGGGCCGGTGGGGGCTGGTCGCGCAGTTCCCCGCGCCCCTGCGGGGGCGTGCCGCCGTCAGAAGCTGAACGTCAGGACGACGAGGGTCGCGGTCCCCGCCGTCTCCGCCAGCCCCCCGAACACATCCCCGGTCACCCCGCCGAACCGCCGCACACAGTGCTGAAGAAGCCGTTCGGCGGCGAGCAACGCCACGACAACAGCGACCACGGACCGGACAACGTCGTACGACGAGAAGAGCGCCCCCGACCCACCCGCACCCAACGCCACGGCGCCCGCCACCCCCAGGGCCCACCGGACCGGCACCACCCTCGCGACCGCCGCCCCCAGCCCCTCCGGCCGAGCAGGCGGCACTCCCTCCCGCGCGGCCGAGGTCAACGCGGTCCGGGCAGCCGTGGCCGAGACCACCGCCGCGACCACTCCCCGCCCCCACGACTCCCCGTACAACTGCGCCACCGCGGCCACCTGGGCGAACAACACGAAGACAACGGAGAGCACCCCGAACGGCCCGATGTCCGACTGCTTCATGATCCGCAGTGCGTCCGCCGGAGGCTTCCCGCTGCCCAGCCCGTCCGCGGTGTCCGCGAGCCCGTCGAGATGCAGCCCGCGTGTCATCACGGCGGGCACGGCGACCGTGCCGACGGCCGCCAGCAGCGGCGACGCACCCAGGACCAGCAGCAGGAGCCCCGCCAGACCGGCGCACCCCCCGATCACCACCCCCACCAGCGGAGCGCTCAGCATCCCGCCCCGCGCCGTCTCCCGGTCCCACCGGCTCACCTCGACCGGCAGCACGGAGAGCGTGCCGAAGGCGAAGCGGAGACCGTCGAGACGTGAGGGCGAGGGCGGTGGGGTCGTGGACACGCCCGCAGGGTAGCCCGGACGCCCCGGCCGCCGGGCAGCACCTCCCGCCCGCCCCGAGACTGGCCCCATGGGCCACTGGCTGGAGCGCAACATCGTCGAACCCGGCAAGCTGCCGCTGCTCCTCGCCCTGACCGCGTTCGTGCTGACCTTCCTGATCACCCGGGTCATCACCCGCCTCATCCGGGCGGGCAAGGGCCCCTTCGGCAACATCAGCTCGGGCGGAGTGCACATCCACCACGTGGTGCCCGGTGTCGTGCTGAGCGTGGTCGGCGGGTTCGGCGCGGTCGCCAGCGGCCGGCACGGCTTCGGCGCGGCCGTCTGCGCGGTCGTCTTCGGTATCGGCGCGGGCCTGGTCCTGGACGAGTTCGCGCTGATCCTGCACCTGGACGACGTCTACTGGAGCGAGGAGGGGCGCAAGAGTGTGGAGGTCGTCGTCCTGACCGCGGCCCTCGTCGGACTCGTGCTCGCGGGCTTCGCGCCGTTCGGCGTCAACGACGTGACGCAGGGCGAGGCCCAGGACCGGGGAGGGGTCATCACGACCGTGCTGGTCAACTTCCTCTTCGCGCTGGCCGTCCTCAGCAAGGGCAAGACCCGGATGGCGATCTTCAGCGTGATCGTCCCGCTGGTCGGGCTGATCGGGCTCGTCCGGCTGGCCCGTCCCGGCTCCCCGTGGGCCCGGCGCTTCTACCGCAGCCGTCCACGCGCGCGTGCCCGCGCCGCCCTGCGTGCCTACCGTCGCGACCGGCGCTGGTCGGGACCGCGCCGCAGATTCCAGGACCTGATCGGCGGCAAGCCCGACCCGGCCGACGCGGGCCGCTGACGCAGCGATGCGGATCCCGGGCCGGCTGACGTTGACCCCGGACCTGCCGATGCCGATCCCGGACGCCCCGATGTGGATCCGGGGCCGGCTGACGTTGACCCTGGACCAGCTGGCACCGATCCCGGACGCCCCGATGTGGATCCGGGGCCGGGTGACGCTGGCCCCGGGCTGGCTGACGCCGATCCCGGACGCCCCGATGTGGATCCCGGGCTGGCTGACGCTGGCCCCGGGCTGGCTGACGCCGACCCCCGACGCCCCGCCGCTGACCCCGGGCGCACGGACGCCGACCCCCGCCTCCCGGGCGCCGCCCCGTGACGTACCCGGGACACCCAGCACAGCGCCAGCACCGCCGCGATCGCCGCGAGGTGTTCGCGGCCGGCGAGGTTCTCCTTGACCAGCACCTCCACCACCATCGCCGCGACCACGGCACCGGCGGTGACCCGGGCGCCGTAGCGCCACCCCACGAAGACGGCGAGGCCGACCACGGCCGCCGACGGGCCGGTGTCCACCACGTGCGCGTCCGCCGCGGGCAGGCCGAGCGGGTGGTGTGGGCCCAGCCAGATGCCCACGCGCGCGTACAGCGTGCCAGCGAGCGTGGCCGCGTACGCCACCGCGAGCGTCCGCCACCGGCCCAGGCAGATCTCGGCGATCCCGAACACCACCAGGATCTGCACGAGCGCGCCCCACACCGGCAGGTCCAGGGCCGGCACGAACAGGGAGAGGGGGGTGCGCAGCAGGGCGAGCCACAGGGGGTCGGCGGCCCGGACGGCACCCACGTCCTGGACGAAGTCGTACCCCCACGACTGGTTGTGCACGAGGTGCAGGGCGAGGGTCAGGCACACGGACCCGAGGGCCAGAGGGGCCGCCCGCCACCGCTTCCCGAGCAGGGGCTCGCGCACGGTGGCGTAGAGCGGTCCCCACTCCCTGCGGGCCCAGCGGACGAGTGTGTTCATCGATATGTCTCCAAATGCCTCCGACGGCGCAGCCACCTCGGCAGTCCCGGAACCTCCAGGAACCCCTCCGCGCGCGCCGAGGAGATCCCGATGCGCGGCAGGTCCGCGCTCTTCTCGAAGAGCAGGAACCGCGGCTCCCAGATGGGCCGGTACTTGGCGTTGGCCCGGTACAGCGACTCGATCTGCCACCAGCGCGAGAAGAAGCTGAGCAGGGAACGCCACAGCCGCAGCACCGGTCCGGCACCGAGTCGTGCTCCACGTTCGAAGACCGATCGGAACATCGCGAAGTTGAGTGAGACCTGGGTGATATGGATCTCGTGGGCGCGCTGGAGGAGTTCGATCACCATGAACTCCATCAGCCCGTTGTCGGCGTCCCGGTCCCGCCGCATGAGGTCGAGGGAGAGCCCGTGCGGCCCCCACGGCACGAAGGAGAGCAGGGCTTTCAGCTCTCCGTCGGCGTCGGTGCACTCCAGCATCACGCAGCGTCCGTCCGCCGGGTCCCCGAGCCGTCCCAGCGCCATGCTGAACCCACGCTCGGTGGCCCCGTCCCGCCAGTCGTCGGCACGCCGTACGAGGGCCGCCGTCTCCTCTTCCGGGATGTCCTCGTGCCGCCGTACCCGCACGGTGTACCCGGCCCGTTTGACCCGGTTGTAGGCCTGCCGGACGGTCCGCATGGCGCGTCCCTCCAGAGTGAACTCGGCGACCTCGACGAGCGCCTCGTCGCCCAGCTCCAGCGCGTCCAGGCCATGCCGCGCGTACAGGGTCCCGGCCTCCTCGCTCGCGCCCATCACCGCGGGCAGCCAGCCGTGCGCCCGGGCCTCCGCGAGCCACGGTTCGATCGCGCCGGGCCAGGCCTCCGGGTCGCCGATCGGGTCGCCGGACGCGAGTGAGACCCCGCCGACGACCCGGTAGGTGACGGCCGCCTTCGCGGTCGGCGACCAGATGACGCTCTTCTCGCGGCGCAGCGCGAAGTACCCGAGCGAGTCGCGCTCGCCGTGCCTGTCCAGCAGTTCCCGCAGGCGCCGTTCGTCGTCCGCGGTGAGCGGGTCGACCGCGCGCCGGGAGCGGAAGGCGGCGTAGAAGACGGCGAGGACCAGGAGGGTGCTGAGCACGTTGATGACGACGTCGACCCAGTTGGGCGTCGAGATGGCCGTGTACCCGGAGTCGTCGGCGGCGACGGAGACCAGGCGCAGGGTGCCGTAGCGCCAGCGGTCGAGGAAGGTGGAGGCGCCGTGCGCCTGGTTGGTGACGGTCACCAGGAGCGCGGCGAGCAGCGAGGACGCGAGCAGGCCGCCGACCCCTACGGCGGCGGCGAGCCTCGGGTTGGAGCGGTCGCCCTTCGCGTAGAACTCCCGGCGGCCGGCCAGCAGCGCGGCCACGAACGCGGCGGTCAGGGCGAGCGAGATCCAGTTCTGTGCGTACCGGCGGATCTCCGGGAACGCCATCGCCAGCACGAACAGGGCGAGGAAGGCGCCGGACAGCACGAGGTTCAGGATCCACGCGGCCCGTTTGCGGCGCCGCATGGTGATGGCCAGGAACGCGGTGAACACCCCGGACGCGAACCCGGCCGTCAGCAGATACGGCGTGAAGTAGTCCTCCTGGTTGTGCCGCCGCACGTCCTGCCCCAGCGACACCCACACGGCACTGAGAAAGTTGACGAACGCGACAACCCGCAGGTACCAGACGGCGAAACCGGCGGCACGGCGGGACGTGGGGGTGGACCGGACACCGGGTACAACTCGGGCATCTCCCATATCGGGAGATCTTGCCCTCCTTTGCCGCTGCGGCGGTGGTCAGCCACGGCGGCGGATCCCGGCGGTGCCCGACCGGCCGAACCCCCTACTCCTCCGTGCCGGACCCCTCCGTGCCGGACCCCTCGGTGCCGGACCCCTCCGCGCCCGGCTCCTCCTTCTCCGGTTCCTCCGGTACCTCCACGGCCGGCTTCTCGGGGAGTTCCGCGGCCAGCGCCGCCGCGGCCTGTACCAGCGGCAGCGCCAGCAGCGCCCCCGCCCCCTCGCCGACCGTCACGCCGTGATCCAGCAGCGGCTCCAGCGCCATCCGGTCCAGCGCCTTCGTCTGGCCCGGCTCCCCGCTCGCCTGCCCCGCCAGCCACCAGTCGGGCGCCCGGAAGGCGATCCGCTGCCCCACCAGCGCGCACGCCGACACGACCACCCCGTCGAGCACGACCGGCAGCTTCCGCACCGCCGCCTGCAACAGGAACCCGGTGATCGCCGCGAGATCGGCCCCGCCGACCGTCGCCAGCAACTGCAACTGGTCCCCGAGCACCGGCCGCGCCCGCCGCAGCGCGTCCCGGATCGCCGCGCACTTGCGCATCCACGCGAGGTCGTCGATCGCGGTCCCGCCCCGCCCGGTCACCACCGACGCGTCGGTCCCGCACAACGCCGCGACCAGCACACCCGCCGCCGTGGTCCCGCCCACGCTCACATCGCCGACCACCACGAGGTCGGTGCCGGAGTCCGCCTCCTCGTCGGCGACGGCGACCCCGGCCCGGAACGCCGCCTCGGCCTCCTCCAGGGTCAGCGCGTCCTCGACGTCGATACGGCCGCTGCCCCGCCGTACCCGATGCCGTACGACGTCCTCCGGCAGCGCGTCCGGGTCGCAGTCCAGCGCCATGTCGACGACCCGCACCGGCACGCCCAGCCGACGGGCCAGCACCGACACCGGCCGGCCGCCCTCCAGGACCTCCCGCACCAGCTCCGCGGCGGTGCCCGCGGCCCGACCCGAGACACCCAGCTCGGCGACCCCGTGGTCACCGGCGAACAGCACCACCCGCGGCCGTTCCACCGGCCGTACCGGCACGGACGCCTGGGCCGCGGCCAGCCACTCACCCAGGTCGTCGAGGCGGCCCAGGGAGCCGGGCGGCACGATCTGACGCTCCCGGCGCGCCTCGGCGTCGCGGCGCACCCCGCCGTCGGGGCGCTCGATCAGATCGGAGAAGTCGTCGAGATTAAGCGAGCTCATTCGCCGAACAGTACCGGCCCTGATCGAACACGGGGGCGCCACAGGGCCATGACGTCGTTGCACCCAAGATCGCGATCCCATACGTTCCGTTTTGCTGTGGAATGTCGCCCGCGCTCGGGAGCCGCCCATGTCCGCCTCCGCCACCCCTTCCGTACGGCGTCTGCGCTCCACCGCCCGCGCGATGCTGCCGTGTCCCGAGCCGGAGAGCTGGCTGGACGTCGGCACCGGCGCCGCGCGCTTCCCGGAGGCCGCCAAGGAGGTCTTCCCGTACACGGCCTTCGACGGCCTGGACACCACGACCCGGGTGCTGGACGCGCTGGCCGCGGAACGCGTCGACGAGGCCCACCTGGGCCGTCTGACGGACTCCCAGGTCACCACCCGCCTGCGCGCCCGCTACGACGTCGTCAGCCTCCTGGGCGGGCGGCCGCTCCCCGCCGACCTCCGGGCCGCGCTCACGCTCCTGCGCCCCGGCGGCCACCTCCTCCTGGAGACCGAGGAGGACCCCCGGCCCCAACTGGCCGCCCAGGGCTGCGAGATCGTCAGGACGACCCGCCGATCGGCCCATGTCCCCGACCGGTTGACGACCCCGCTGACCCGTCACCTCCCCCCGAAGGCGGCGGCACGTCTCCACCCGGCCACGAGAACCCTCGACCACGCCCTCGCCCTCCTCCTGAGCGGCACCCGCTGGGCGAAGACGTACCGGGTGATCGTCCGCAAGCCGGACGGGACCGAGGGTGCCCGAACCGCGGAGCCGGAGGTTCTCGCCGCGCAGCCCGCGGCCGTCCCGTTCCCCGGCCCCCCGCGGCCTACGCCCCCCTACCCCCCGATGCCCTCGTTCCCGCCGCCCCCGGCCACCCCGCCCACTGTGCCCCTGGCGCCGCCGGCCGCCGTGCCGCCGGCGCCCTCAGCCCCGTAGGACCAGCGCCTGGCCCGCCACCACCATCAGCACCTGCTCGCACTCGGCGGCGAACGCGGCGTTCAGGCGGCCCAGTTCGTCGCGGTAGCGGCGGCCGGACGCCGTGGCCGGGACGATGCCCGAACCGACCTCGTTCGAGACGGCGACCACCACCCGCCGGGTGTTGCGTACCGCGTCCGTCAACTCCCGTACCCGCGCCCGCAGTTCCCGCTCCCCGCCGTCCGCCCACTCCGCGTCGTCCCACGCCCCCACCGCGTCCATCGCGTCCGTCAGCCACAGCGACAGACAGTCGACGAGCAGCGGCGCCCCCTCGTCCTTCAGCAGCGGCACCAGGTCGCAGGTCTCCGTCGTACGCCAGGACCCCGGCCGCCGCTCCCGGTGTGCCGCCACCCGCGCCGCCCACTCGGTGTCCCCGCCGCGCGACCCCCCGGTCGCCACGTACAGCACGTCCGGGAACGCCTCAAGCCGCCGCTCCGCCTCCACCGACTTCCCCGACCGGGCCCCGCCCAGCACCAGCGTCCGCCGCGGCACGTCCGGTACGTCCTCGTAGACCCCGACGGCCAGCGTCGTCCCGTCCGCCACCGCCCGCGCCCCGGCCGCCGCCAGCCGCCGCCGCAGCTCGGCACCCGGGGGCACGTCGTGATCGAGGTGTACGGCGATGACGTCCGTCGTCGGCCCGACGGCCCCCACCGCCCGGAGCCGGGCCAGCGCGTCCGGCCGCCCCACGACATCGGCGAGCACCATGTCGTACGACTCGACGGCCCCGTCCTCCAGCCCGGCCGGCGCGCCCCCCGGCGGCAGATACAGCACCCGCTGTCCGTCCGGCCCGGTCACCGCGTACCCCGTGCCCGGCGCGTCCATCGCCACGGCCCGCACCCGATGCCCCGTCAGCAGCGCCAACTCCCGCCCGTCCGGCACCCGCCCCGGCTGCGGCACCCCGGCGGGCACCTCGACGGCGGGCCCGTTATGCGGATGCGACAACAACACCTGTCGTACCCCGGCCAGTGAATGCCCCGCCCGAGCGGCGGCGAAGGCGGCACCGGGCGTGAGATCGACCAGCAACGTCTCGTCGACGAGTACGGAGGTGGCGGCCCGGGCATCCGCCCCGAGGGCGGTCGCACAGGCGGCGCAGGAGCAGCCGGGGCGGGGGAGTCCGGCGGGAGCACCAGTACCGAGCAGAGTGAGTTCCACGTAACGATTCTCGCCGGTGCCTATTGATCTTGCGCGCACAGGAGGCTCTTAGGGGCGCGGGGAACTGCGCGACAAGCCCCCACCGGCCCGCAGACAACCGGCGACACCACATAGGGTGCTCTTCGTAACGGATCAAACACGGGAGGCTCACATGGCGACATGGACCTGGCGATTCGAGAAGGCCGACGGCGCGGAGACCCAGCCCGCCGTGGAGCCGGAGGAGTTCACCACCCAGGGCGACGCCGAGTCATGGCTCGGTGAGTACTGGAAGGACCTGCTCGCCGGCGGCGCCCACCAGGTCCGCCTGTTCGAGGACGCCACCGAGATCTACGGCCCGATGAGCCTGAAGGCGGCAGAGGAAGCGTGACCGGCCCGGGCGGGGGCCCCACGGAGCCCTCGCCCACCGGCACCGCCACTGACGAACGGGGTCAGCCCCGCACCCCGCACAGATGCAGCAGCGCCGCGACCCCCCGGTACGGATCCGTCCGCCCCGCCTGCTCCTCGCAGGCCAGCAGCGTCTCCACGTCGGCCGGGATGTCCGCCTCGTCGGCCGCCAGGTCCGTGAACACCCGCACGCCGTACCAGGCGTGCAGCGGCGCCCCGATCCCGGCGAGCGTCGCGGTGAGCGTGCTCAGCCGGTCCGCGCGGACGTCGAGGCCGAGCCGGTTGCGGTAGCAGGTCGAGTCGAAGGCGGCGAGAGCGCCGGCCCAGTCCCCGGCGAGCCCCGGCCGCATGGCCAGCGCGTCGCCGTTGCGCACGAGCAGCGAGAGCAGGCCGCCGGGCGCGAGCATCCGCGCGAGCCCCGCCAGCAGCGGATCGGGCTCCTCGACGTACATGAGCACGCCGTGGCACAGCACCACGTCGAAGCTGCCGGGCAGGAAGTGCACCCCGGTGTCCCGCCCGTCGCTCTGGACGAGCCGCACCCGCTCCTGGATCCCCTCCGGCTCCGCGGCGAGCGCCTCACGGGCCGCCGCGATCATCCGCGGGTCCTGCTCCACACCGGTCACCTGGTGCCCGGCCCGGGCCAGCCGCAGCGCCTGCGTGCCCTGGCCCATGCCGACGTCGAGCACCCTCAGCCGCTGCCCGACCGGGTACCGCCCGACTATCTGCTCGTCGAGCTGCCGGGCCACCAGCTCCTGTCGTACGACGTTCCGCAGCCCACCCAGCCTGTCCAGCCAGGCATCGGCCGCGCCCCCGGAGAAAGACGTCGTACTCAGGGCCGCTCTCCGCGCTTGACCTGCGGCTTCGGCAGCCGGAGGCGACGCATCTGGAGGGAGCGCATCAGGGCGTAGGCGACCGCGCCCTTGCGGGACTGGTCGGGGAAGCGCTCGGCGAGCCGCTTGCGCAGCCGGAAGACGGTGAGGAACGAGTCCAGCACGATGAGGACGATCACGACGAGCCACAGCAGCAGCGCGATGCTCTGCAGCGCGCCCACCCGC
The DNA here is from genome assembly GCF_040643855.1 of Streptomyces sp. NPDC047072. Taxonomy (NCBI): domain Bacteria; kingdom Bacillati; phylum Actinomycetota; class Actinomycetes; order Kitasatosporales; family Streptomycetaceae; genus Streptomyces; species Streptomyces sp. NPDC047072. The sequence goes on from NZ_JBEYVC010000170.1 coordinate 14,221, forward strand.
ACCATGCTCAGCACGAGGATGACCACGGCCATCGGCAGGAAGAACTCCGCGACGTTGAACCGCGCGTCGATGAAGTCGCGGGCGAACTTGCGGACCGGGCCCTTGTCCCGCGCCGGGAGGTAGCGCTCGTCGCCGCCGGCCAGCGCCTGGCGCTGCCGGTCGAGCGCCTGGCGGCGCTCCTCGCGCTGGCGCTTGGCGGCGTCCTTGCGCGTCGTCGGCGTACTCGCGACGCTGCGGCGCTGGGACTGGGCCTCACTGCGCTTGGGCGTGGGGCGACCCTTGGGGGCCTGCGGGTCGCGGGGCTGCTTGGAGTCGGTCAGCTGCGCCTTGTCGGCGACGGCGGCCTTCTCGTCCTTGGTGGCACGGCTACGGAACACAAAACCCAAGGGTACGGGGTACGGCGGCATGGACCCCAGTCCGGTGGGGAACGATCCGGCAACGCCAGTCGTCATGTAGGGGGACAGAGGGGACGTCAGGTGACCGGTTGCTCACGCCGGTCACCCTGAAGGTCACCTACTCCCTACGCTGGAGCAAGGTCTTCGTCAGTCGTCCTCGGGGATGAGCCCATCCGTCCCCGAACAGTGCGTCAATGGAGACAGGGCCCGTACTGTGGGTTCTGTCGCAGAGCTGGAGCTGGAGTCCGTCAGAAGGGGGCGCGCGAAGCCCATGAGCGGTGTCATGAAGCGTATGGGGATGATCTTCCGCGCGAAGGCGAACAAGGCCCTTGACCGGGCCGAGGACCCGCGCGAAACCCTCGATTACTCGTATCAGAAGCAGCTGGAGCTGCTCCAGAAGGTGCGCCGTGGCGTGGCCGACGTGGCCACCTCCCGCAAGCGCCTGGAGCTCCAGCTCAACCAGCTGCAGTCGCAGTCCTCGAAGCTGGAGGACCAGGGCCGCAAGGCGCTCGCGCTCGGCCGTGAGGACCTCGCCCGCGAGGCGCTGTCCCGCCGTGCCGCGCTCCAGCAGCAGGTGACGGACCTCGAGACGCAGCATGCGACGCTGCAGGGCGAGGAGGAGAAGCTCACCCTTGCGGCCCAGCGTCTCCAGGCCAAGGTGGACGCCTTCCGTACGAAGAAGGAGACAATCAAGGCCACCTACACCGCGGCCCAGGCACAGACCCGGATCGGCGAGGCGTTCTCCGGCATCTCCGAGGAGATGGGCGACGTGGGCCTGGCGATCCAGCGCGCCGAGGACAAGACGGCACAGCTCCAGGCCCGCGCGGGCGCCATCGACGAACTCCTCGCCTCCGGGGTCCTCGACGACCAGTCCGGCATGCACAAGGACGACATCCAGGCCGAGCTGGACCGGCTCTCCGGTGGTACGGATGTAGAGCTGGAGCTCCAGCGCATGAAGGCGGAGCTGGCGGGAGGCTCCTCGTCGTCGCAGCAGGCGATCGAGGGCGGCACCGGTCAGTCAGGCCAGTCGGGGCAGTCCCAGCAGCAACCGCAGGACACCCCGCGCTTCGACAAGCAGTGACGGGCTAAGGGCCCACGCCGAGGAGGGCGTCATGATCGTACGGATCATGGGGGAGGGGCAGGTGAGACTGGCCGACGGCCACCTCACCGAACTGAACAAGCTGGACGACGAGCTCCTGGCGGAGATGGAGACCGGCGACGGCCCCGGCTTCCGCCGCACCCTCCAGGCCCTCCTGGCGAAGGTCCGCGAACTCGGCGACCCCCTCCCGGACGACTCCCTGGAACCCTCGGAACTGATCCTGCCGTCGGAGGACGCGACCCTGGAGGAAGTCAGGGACTTGCTGAGCGACGACGGCTTGATCCCGGGCTGACGGGACGCTTCTGGGGCCGACCGACGTTCTTCGGGCCGACGGGATCCTCCTGGGGCCGACCGACGTTCCTGGCGCCGAGGGGTCGTTCTCGGGCCGCGGGTTCTGTTGGACCGGTGGGTCTTCCTGGACGGTCGGCCTCCTCTGGAACGCCGGTCCACCTTTCAGCCCGTCCGGCGTTTGAGGACGAGGCCCCTTCAGGGCCGGAGCGGGGTCTGGGGGCGTCGCCCCCAGGGACGCGCACCCCCACCGACGCAGCACCCGGGACCGTACACGTGACCACTCTCGACCGCGCCCGGCACCAGCTCAAGGCGCACCCCCTGGCCGCCGACGCAGCCCTCGCCGCCGGCGTCCTCCTCTGCATGGTCGCCGGCTCCTTCGTGGACCCCCACAGCGACCACGACGTCAGCTGGAGCCTGCGCACCCCGGCCCCCCTCAGCCTGATGCTCATGACCCTCGGCGCCGCGGCCCTCGTCCTGCGCCGTCGAGCCCCCCGCACGGTCCTCGCCCTCACCGGCACCGTCTCCGTGATCGAGTCCGTCACCGGCGACCCCCGCGCGCCCGTCGCGATGTCCGCCGTGATCGCCCTCTACACCGTCGCCTCCACCACCGACCGCCCCACGACCTGGCGCGTCGGCCTGCTCACCATGACCGTGCTGACCGGCGCCGCGATGCTCGCCGGCCCGCTGCCCTGGTACGCCCAGGAGAACCTCGGCATCTTCGCCTGGACCGGCATCGGCGCCACCGCCGGCGACGCCGTCCGCAGTCGCCGCGCCTTCGTCCAGGCCATCAGGGAGCGCGCCGAGAAGGCGGAACGCACCCGGGAGGAGGAGGCCCGCAGACGGGTCGCCGAGGAACGCCTGCGCATCGCCCGCGACCTGCACGACGTCGTCGCCCACCACATCGCCCTGGTCAACGTCCAGGCCGGAGTCGCGGCCCACGTCATGGACAAGCGCCCCGACCAGGCCAAGGAGGCCCTGGCACACGTCCGCGAGGCCAGCCGCTCCGCCCTCAACGAACTCCGCGCCACCGTCGGCCTGCTGAGACAGTCCGGCGACCCGGAGGCTCCCACCGAACCGGCCCCCGGCCTCGCCCGCCTCGACGAACTCGTCGGCACCTTCCGCAGCGCCGGCCTCCAGGTCGAGGTCGCCCGCGCCGACCACGGCACCACCCTGCCCGCCGCCGTCGACCTCGCCGCCTACCGGGTCATCCAGGAGGCCCTCACCAACGTCCAGAAGCACGCGGGCACGGACGCGAAGGCTGAGGTCAGCGTCGTACGGGTGGGCCCGAACGTGGAGGTCACCGTCCTCGACGACGGCGCTGGGAAGGACGACGACCCGGAGCACGGCGGCGGCCACGGCCTGCTCGGCATGCGCGAGCGCGTCACCGCCCTGCGCGGCACCCTCACCACCGGTCCCCGCTACGGCGGCGGTTTCCGCGTCCATGCGATCCTGCCGGTCAGGACCCGCACCCAGGCCGCGGGCGACACCGTATGACGGTGATGATGACCACCACGTTCATGACCGTCCCGAACACTGCCACGGGGGAGCCCGTATGACGATCCGTGTCCTGCTCGCCGACGACCAGGCCCTGCTGCGCAGCGCCTTCCGTGTGCTCGTCGACTCGGAGCCGGACATGGAGGTCGTCGGCGAGGCGTCCGACGGCGCCGAGGCGGTCCGGCTGACCCGGCAGGAGCGCGCCGACGTCGTCCTCATGGACATCCGGATGCCCGGCACGGACGGCCTCGCCGCCACCCGCATGATCAGCGCCGACCCCTCCCTCGCGCACGTCCGCGTGGTCATCCTGACCACCTTCGAGGTCGACGACTACGTCGTGGAGTCCCTGCGCGCGGGCGCCTCCGGCTTCCTCGGCAAGGGCAGCGAGCCCGACGAACTCCTCGCCGCCATCAGGGTCGCGGCGGGCGGCGAGGCGCTGCTCTCCCCGACCGCGACCAAGGGCCTGATCGCCCGCTTCCTCGCCCAGGGCGAGGGCGCCGACGGCCATGACCCCGTCCGCTCCGAACGCCTCGCCGCGCTCACCGTCCGCGAGCGCGAGGTGCTGGTCCAGGTCGCCGGCGGCCACTCCAACGACGAGATCGCCGACCGCCTGGAGGTCAGCCCGCTCACCGTGAAGACCCACGTCAACCGGGCGATGTCGAAACTCGGCGCCCGGGACCGGGCCCAACTCGTGGTGATCGCCTACGAGTCGGGCCTGGTGCGCCCGCGGACGGACTGAGCCCCCGCGGACCTCTGCACGCGCTCCCGCCACTTCCGTCCCGCCCGTTACCTATGCTGTTCCTTCGAACTGCCATGCGTCAGAAAGGGATTCGGGCGTGCCGTTGCACAAGGACGACCCGAAGTCGGTCGGGGGGTATCGGCTGGTCGACAGGCTCGGCTCCGGGGGCATGGGGATCGTGTACCGGGGCCGGGCGAGGTCCGGGCGTGAGGTCGCGGTCAAGGTCGTGCACGCCCAGTACGCCGAGGACACCGTCTTCCGCTCCCGCTTCCGCCAGGAGATCGAGGCCGTCCGCAAGGTGAGCGGCGCCTTCACCGCCCCCGTCGTGGACGCCGACCCGGAGGCGTCCCGTCCCTGGATGGCCACCCAGTACGTGCCGGGCCGCTCCCTCGCCGACCGGATCCGCGCCCAGGGTGCCCTGCGCCCCGTCGAACTGCGGCAGCTGGCACTCGGGCTGGTCGAGGCGCTCCGCGACATCCACCGCGCCGGAGTCGTACACCGCGACCTCAAGCCCGCCAACGTCCTGATGGCCGAGGACGGCCCCCGCGTCATCGACTTCGGCATCTCCCGCGCCGTCGAGAACCACAACACCCTCACCGAGACCGGCCAGATGATCGGCACCCCGCCCTTCATGTCCCCGGAGCAGTTCACCGACGCCCGCAAGGTCGGCCCCGCCTCCGACGTCTTCTCGCTCGGCGCGCTGCTGGTGTTCTCCGCCACCGGACACGGCCCCTTCGACACCGACAGCCCCTATCTGACCGCCTTCCGGGTCGTCCACGACGCGCCCGTGCTGGACGACGTGCCCCAGCCGCTGCGCGCGATCCTGGAACGGTGTCTGACCAAGGAGGTCGCCGCCCGGCCCGAACTCGACGAACTGGCCCAGCAGTTCGCGGACGCCCTGCCCGAGACCCCGCTCGTGGAACCGGACGTCGTCTCGCTCCGCGGGGACGTCCTGTGGCCCCTGGGCGAGACCTCCGGCGGTGCCGACCCCCAGGTGGTCACGCGCAGCACCAAGGACCTGCGCCGGGCACGGGGCGGACGGGCCGGTCGCTCCGTGGGGGCGCACGGCACCCGCGGTGGGGCCCGCCGCCCGGTGCTGACGACCGCGGCCGGCGCGGGCGTGCTGGCCCTGGGCCTGCTCTGGTACCTCACCTTCGGACCGGGGTTCGGCGACCCGCAGCCCGCGGCACCGGCCCGCTCCGCGGACTCCCGCTGGGCGGCGGTGCCGGGCGGCTGGCAGCCCTGGCGGACGACGCTGTTCGAGACCGCCCGGTCGGGCGAGGTCAACCCGCTGGCGAAGGACAGCGAGCACCCGGGCGACGCCACCTGCCAGACGTACGAGAACGCGGTCTACTGCGCGGGCAACAACATCCTCCCGGTCCGTCTGGACGGCCGTACCGGCACCACCGTGTGGCGCTCCGCCCTGGCGACCTCCGCCGGGGGCGCGGGCACCGGGCGGGACAACTTCGAGCTTCTCGGGATGCGGGACGACGCGATGCTCCTCCAGCACGACGTCTACGCGGACGACGGGACCACGAAGGCCCGCATCGTCGCCCTCGACACCCGGACCGGCGAGCAGCTGTGGGCCCGGGACCTCGGCAGGCAGCCCGTCGGACGGCTGGTGTCCGGCGACTTCATCCTGACCCCCGACATCAGCGGACGCCTGGTCACGGCCCGTTCCCCGCGCACCGGCGCCGACCACTGGACCACTCAGCTGCCCGCCGACGACTACTGCCAGTTCGCGACGGAGGACTCCCGTCTGTACGCGCACTGCTTCCCGGACCAGGAATCCAAGGACGCCGTCCTCCTGGAACTGGACAAGGCCGACGGTTCGGTGCTCCGCCGTCTGGCCACCCCGAACGGGAGCGGCCTGCTCGGCACCGTCGACGGCCTGCTGGCCTTCGCGGTCACCAGCCCTCCCGGCCCCGTCCGCCCCGAGGCGCTCACCTTCGGCGAGATCCTGCTCCTCGACCCGGACACCGGCGCCACCACCACGACGAAACTGCCCCAGACGTACGACGGTTCGGTCCGCCTCGCCGACGACACCCTCTGGATCACCGGGGTCACCGGCCAGGTCACCGCGGTCTCCCCGCTGACCGGCCGACAGCTCTGGCAGACCCGGACCGGCGTCGACGCCTCCGGCCCGCCCACCTACGACCCCGCCACCCACACCCTCTATCTGACCGGCACCAGCGGCCGGGTCGCCGCCCTTGACACCCGCAAGGGCACCCTGCTCTGGGAGACGGGCGCCCACGCCGACCGGCTCTCGCGCGCCGAGACGCGCAAGTCCACGGTCCTGCTCTACGGCGGCGCGGTGGTCGCGAACACCCCGGACGGCACGGTCTTCAGCCTGGACCCGGCCCACCCCGGGCAGAACCCGGGGTGAGCGCCTGCCCCGACGGGGCTACGGCAGCGCCAGCATCCGCTCCAGCGCCAGCTTGGCGAACGCCTCCGTCTCCTTGTCGACCTCGATCCGGTTGACGAGCTTGCCCTCGGCCAGCGACTCCAGGGTCCAGACCAGGTGGGGCAGGTCGATGCGGTTCATGGTCGAGCAGAAGCAGACCGTCTTGTCGAGGAAGACGATCTCCTTGCCCTCGGGGGCGAAACGGTTCGCGAGTCGCCGTACGAGATTCAGCTCGGTCCCGATGGCCCACTTCGAGCCGGCCGGGGCCGCCTCCAGGGCCTTGATGATGTACTCCGTCGAGCCGACGTAGTCGGCCGCGGCCACGACCTCGTGCTTGCACTCGGGGTGCACCAGGACGTTCACGCCGGGGATGCGGGCGCGGACGTCCTCGACCGACTCCAGCGAGAAGCGGCCGTGCACCGAGCAGTGGCCGCGCCACAGGATCATCTTCGCGTCCCGCAGCTGCTCGGCGGTCAGACCGCCGTTCGGCTTGTGCGGGTTGTAGACGACGCAGTCCTCCAGGGACATGCCCAGGTCGCGCACGGCGGTGTTGCGGCCGAGGTGCTGGTCGGGCAGGAAGAGGACCTTCTCGCCGTGCTCGAACGCCCAGTTCAGGGCCCGCTCGGCGTTGGACGAGGTGCAGATCAGGCCGCCGTGCTTGCCCGTGAACGCCTTGATGTCCGCCGAGGAGTTCATGTACGACACCGGCACGACCTGCTCGGCTATACCCGCGTCGGTCAGCACGTCCCAGCACTCGGCGACCTGCTCGGCCGTCGCCATGTCGGCCATCGAGCAGCCGGCGGCGAGGTCGGGCAGGACGACCTTCTGGTCGTCGGAGGTGAGGATGTCCGCTGACTCGGCCATGAAGTGCACACCGCAGAACACGATGTACTCGGCCTCCGGGCGGGCGGCCGCGTCCCGGGCCAGCTTGAAGGAGTCGCCCGTGACGTCGGCGAACTGGATGACCTCGTCACGCTGGTAGTGGTGGCCGAGGACGAACACCTTCTCGCCGAGTTTCTCCTTGGCCGCGCGGGCGCGCTCGACCAGGTCGGGGTCGGACGGGGAAGGCAGGTCGCCGGGGCACTCGACGCCCCGCTCGCTCTTCGGGTCGGCCTCGCGGCCGAGCAGCAACAGGGCGAGCGGAGTCGGCTGTACGTCGAACTCCGTGGTCTGGGCGGTGGTCACGACACGCACCCTTTCTACTTTTCGTCGAACTGACGTTATCTATCATAACCCGGTTCACGTCACTTTGACGATGGTCATTGCGTCGATGTGACGTGAATCCCGAAGCGGCATTTTCCGACGGCGACCGCGTGTGCGAGCATGAAGAAGGCGCCGGAAAATCCGGTGCCCGGCCCGGAATGAATCCGCGGCCTTGCCGGTTGCACCAGTCGGCAAGCAGTCTCCGTACAACCCGGGAGAGATGTAGATGTCCGTATCGGACGAGACCGGCACCGTCACCGACGGCATCATCCTGTCCGACGCCGCCGCGTCGAAGGTCAAGGCCCTGCTCGACCAGGAAGGCCGCGACGACCTGGCCCTGCGCGTCGCCGTCCAGCCCGGCGGCTGCTCCGGCCTGCGCTACCAGCTCTTCTTCGACGAGCGCTCGCTCGACGGCGACGTGGTCAAGGACTTCGACGGCGTCAAGGTCGTCACCGACCGCATGAGCGCCCCGTACCTCGGCGGCGCGTCCATCGACTTCGTCGACACCATCGAGAAGCAGGGCTTCACGATCGACAACCCCAACGCGACGGGCTCCTGCGCCTGCGGCGACTCCTTCAGCTAAGCCCTCCAGCAGGGCACAGGGAAAGGCGGCGACCCCCTCCGACGGGGCCGCCGCCTTTCTGTGTCCGGAGCGGTCTCGGGGCAGGCCCCTAGGGCGTGTTGCGAAAGTCCCGTCTGCCGTTCGACGCCCGGCACGCCCTCTCGCCGCACCGGACGAAAGCCCAGGTCCGGCGCAGCCTGTCGACCGGGCAGCT
>NZ_JBEYVC010000171.1:0-22589 GCF_040643855.1 Streptomyces sp. NPDC047072
AGGGCGTTGCCGATGTTGGAGGCCGATACGTTCGCGCCGGCGGCCAGGGTGGCACCGTGGGCGTGGTCCGTGACGCGGGTGATCAGGCCGGGGACACTCGCAAAGCCGGGAAGACGGGTTGCCCCGGCCGGCTCGCCACGAGGACGGATCAACGGGCCGGGAGCGCCGCTTACGGGATCAGATGGGTAGGCGGAGCTGTCGGCACGTGGTATGCCACAGCTCCTCGAAGTTCTTCTTCTGCTTCGCGATCACACCGCTCGGGGCAATCGCGTGGAACTCCTCGACGGTGGGGAAACGGGTGCCGCGCGAGAGGGTCTGGCTGCGGAGATGGCCGAGGGGGTGCAGGTGGCTTTCCTCGACGCGCTCGCCGCCCTCCTGCGCGCGACGGTGGATGAGGTCGGCGACCTGAGCATGTGTTCCCGTGATCACGACCTCGACGGACCTGCTCGCCTTCCCCTTCCTGGACGCGTCGCGGCAGGACGGCTGCGGGTTACGGCAGGCGGGCCCGTGCCATTGCATGCACGGCGGTGTCCGCTCGCCGGTGTCCGGATCAAGGCACCCGGGCCACGGGGAGGGGCAGGAGTCGCCGTGCCGTTCCCGGCAGCTCTTGGTGCGGGCTGGCGGGAAGACGCGCCGTACCCGGTACAGCGCCCATTCCGCCGACGTCAAGTGGCCGTCAAGCGCCCGCAGCGCCGCGGTGTTGCCGTCCCCCGCGACAAGCTCGTACAGGGTGCCCTTCGGGTAGAAGGAGCCGTTCTCGTTCAGCGCCATCGACGTGTACTCCAACGCCAGCACCTCGACAGCCTGCTCAAGGTGGTCGCGCAAGCGTGCCAGATGGACCGGCAAAGCAGCACAGCTGCCTGAATAGACACAAAAGGTGCAGTAGGACTTGGGCCACACAAAGCCGAACTCGGTGAACAGCCGGGCTTCTACGATGTCGCGATCCCAGGCCCGCCCAATGAGCGGGTACTCGACGGTGCAGATGGTCCGGCGGGCCTTGAGGTTGTCCTCGTGCTGGCATCCGTCGTAGCTTCGGGCGCGCTTGTGCTCGCCGGCGTGGTAGCCGACGATCTTCCGGAACGGCCGACCGGGGAAAGCGGCCAGCCCCCACTGATCAAGCGGCCAGCCCTTATATTTCAGCGAGCACGAGTTACCGCCTGAGGCCTGTACGACCGTGCCGTTGAGGGAGAGCTCGTCCATCAGGGTCCAGCGGCCTCGCGGGACGAAGCGCCGCGGCTCACGGGAGTCCGCGAGGACTTCCCAGCCGTCCGCCTCGTACGGGCCGCACCGCGCGACCTGAATGTACCTGACCCTGTGGCGCCGCAGGAGAGGGAAGATATGGTCCTCGACGAGCCTGACGGTGTCCGCCCATTCCGATCCCACGGTCGCTGTGATCACGATCAGGTCGGAGAGGTCCGGCTCCAGGCCGTAGCCGGTCGGGTCGCGCAGCATTTCGATCAGGACGAGGGTGGAATCTGCGCCCAATCCATAAGAGAGCACGGTCGTCGGCTTGGCGTGGGCCGTAGCGGGCGGAGGGTCTTGCCACAGGTCGAGTTGTAGTTGCGGGGTGTGGGCACCCATGTGTGTCCCCTTTGTCGAAGGTGGGTTCCGGGGGCTTGCCCTGCCCCCTGTTACGACGTAGGTGAATCTGCGCTTTGTCGGGCCCGCGGCCCCGGCGCTGCCCGACCCGCACCCCCAGCGGGGCGAACCGAACTGTCCGCCGAAGAGGAGGTGTTGGGCTCGGGAGGATGCCGCCCGCGCAGGAGGCGGGCGGCATCCGGGAGCGTCCGGAGGGCGTAAGAACCAGGGGGCCGTCGGGCTTTCAGGAACGGTCGGCCGTCGGTTGTGAGAGGAAGAGCCTCACGTCACCGGGGCTGCGCCGTGAACCGCAGGCTGCGGATGGTGCTGCCGTCCCAGGCGTCCGCGTTCGCGCGGGAGTTGATGTCGGCCACGAACCGTTCCGTTGCGGCGGCGCGGGCCGCCGCCTTGGTCGGGGCCTCCTGCGCGGGGATGGTGTACTCCCATACACCGTCGTCCCCGCCGTCTTCGGGATGCTGGAACTGGACCACCCACGTGCCGGTGGTCGTGAACACGACGTCGCCGTTGAGCGTGATCCGCAGGGGTACGGCTTCCTCGTCCCAGATCCGGGCGCCGACCGCAGTCAGCCCGTCCGTCTCGGCGGAGATCTGGGCCTCTCCGGCTTCGTCGACGTAGAAGAAGCAGGCGGCCCCCGCGATGGTGACGCTGGGGTGGCAGGGCGTCTGCGGGTCGCTGTAGTCCGCGCAGGAGAAGTGCGCCCCCAGGTTCAGATCCTGGTACAGCGCGGCCTTCCACTCGCCTCCGCTGGTGGCCAGATGCTGGCGGATGGCCTGGGCGACAGCGCGGGCGATCGTCTCGGTGTCGCCGGTGGCCAGGTCCGGGAATCGGGCGATCTCGCCGGGGCCGCCGAAGACGGTTCCCACGCGCAGATGCCCGTGGTCGTCGAACCGAAGAGCGAAGGCGTCGGTCCCGGGTGCTGTCAGGCGGACGGTGGCCCCTTGGGCGCCGCGCTCGGCCGCCCAGGCGCCGCCGAGGATCCCGGCGGCGAGCTGCGCGATGTCTGCTGGAGTGTGCACGATCTGGCTGGTCCCTTCGATTCCTGTGGGAATTCGTGCTGGACAGGCGCCGTCGGAACGCGCGGCTCGTGGGCGGGAGCGCGAGCCGACGGGCGGGTTCCGAGGCCGGGAGCAGGGCGGGGCGACAGCCTGGCCCCCGGCTAGGAGCGTGGATCAGAAGAGAGGGAGGACGGTGTGGGGGGCGTCGACTGCCTGCTGGAGCATCGCGGCGTCCGGACCGCCCTTCGCCATGATCAGCATCCCTCCGAACTGCCCCATCTGGGACTCCGTCAGCGGGCTCTCACCGTGCTCGGTGAGGAATTCGTCGACGGCGTCCAGCACGTCGTCGGGGTGGGTGAACTCGCCGACCAGGCCGAGCAGTCCGGCCGGTTCGCCGTCCTTCCACAGCTGCGCCGAGAAGCACCGAAGAGCCGGGTCGAAGACCGCCTTGAGCTCGGTGGTTTCGTTGAGCTGGAGCGGCTTCCTCAAGTGGTCGAGGTTCATGGGGTCTCCGTAAGTCGAGAGTGGGTTCCGGGGCTTGCCCTGCCCCTTGTTGATGTAGGTAAATCTATCTTTTATGGGGGTGGTGGTCAACCGTAAATAGGGCTGTGAGCTGGTCAGTTTTGGGCGTGAAGGGCTTGGCTGGCGCGGTTGCATCCCAGTGCCGCGCTCGGCTGACGGGCATAGTGCCGTGCGGGGCGTTGCCGTGGAGATCGACCCCCGGCCCCTCCCGGCGAAGAGAGATTTGGGGGGCCGTCGGACGGAGTGCAGGGGAGGACGGCCTGTATTTCTCCGTGACGCAGGAGCGGAGAAATACAGGGCGGCCGACCTTGCGCGGAGTCCGCCGCGGCCTCCCATACTCGATAGCCGGGAGGGACACCACCCGCACCCGGCCAAGCGCATCAACCCCGACGCGCCCTGCTCGGCCTGCTTCTCATGGGTGCCCTATTCGGCATCGCTCCGCCTTCGCCGGCCAGAGGACTGGCCGCGTGCGGAGCCCTGTACTCAGCGATGGTGCCGGATGAGGCAGAGGGTCGGACCGGCTGCCAACTCGGGTGCGGCACAGGGATGCGACGTTTCATAATCCACTCCTATGACGACCGATCTGCCGCATCGCCGGTTCGGCCCCGATTTCGTGGCCGAGCAGAAGAGCCGATACGGCCACCGCCGCCCTGAGGGGCGGCCCCTTTCGTACGACATCGCTGTAGAGGACGAGTACGAGCCGTGGCGGGCGTGGCTCGACGCGCAACTCGCCCTGTTGCCGGACAAGGATGCCGACACGTATGCCAGGAATCTCTGGAAGGACCAGAATTTCTGGAGCGATCACATCGAACTCGCCGCCGGCGAAGCGCTCCGGGCGTCGGGGCTCCGCGTGGAGTACGAACGGTTGTGGGGCGCCAAGACACCGGACTGGACCGTGCTCGACGACGAAGGCCAGCCGGTCGCTCTGGTGGAGGTGTTGACGCACAGCCCGTCGAACGAGCTGACCGGGAGGATCAGGGCCTGGCACAACCTGGTCGAGCGGGTCAAGGAAATCCCCGTGCCAGTCGTGCTGACCGTGGCCGGCCCCACTGACCGCCCTGTGGATCCGCCGAACTCACACACAGCGAAGAAGATCGCCCAGGACCTGCGGCGCTACCTGATCTCCCCCTTGCACCGGGTGCAGTTCGCCAGCCAGGGTTACACCTTCCTTGTCATGGCCGATCCGCAGACGGGCACCACCATGCGCGCGCCCGGGATGCGCGCCATCCTGGTCCCGCCCAGCGGTCTGGCCGGAGTCGTCTCGGCCCAGCCGCTGGTCGCAGGCATCGAGGAGAAGGTCAGCAAGTACCGAGCCGTGGCCAAGGAGGCTGGCCTGCCGCTCATCGTTGCCGCGGGAGCCGACAAGTTCACCGGCCTGGGCATCGAACAGCTGGACTGCCTCTTGAATGGCCAGCCCACGGTGACGGTCCAGTTCAACTTCGGCGATACCTTCATCCACGATCCCATCGAGTTTCAGCCCGACAACCCGCCCCGGTGGACGATGCCTTCCAGTCTTGCCGGAGTGCTCTGGCTGGACCACGAGTTCCCGTTCACGGCGACATGGCGGGCGAACGCGGAGGCTCAAACGCCTGCTCCTGAACGTCTCACCGCCGTCTGGAAACGCTGAAGGGCTCCGCCCGCGCAGCCCTTGCGCGGGCGGAGGACCGAACATGGCGACGTCACGACTGTTCGGTATCCCCGGGGTGGCCGGCCAGACGGGTCTGCAACTGGTCCAGGAGGACCACCGCGTCCTTCACGGTCACGTACGACATACAGATCGAGGCCGTGGAATCGGCCTCGACCCTGATTTCGAATTCGGCGTATGTGGCTTCGTCGTCCCAGTTGTAGGTGCCGGGCGGTGCGGCGCCGATTCCCTCAGGACCTTCTTCGAACCAGCCGCACCCGAAGATGACTTCTAGTGTTCCGCCGAGGGCGTTCTGGGGGATTCCGCTGAAATCCACCGTGGCGCGGCCGTGATCGTCGAAGCACACGAAGCCCCGTGCTTCTCCGGGACGTTCGGCCTTCATGCGCGGATCACAGCAGCCGGTTGGGGGGTCCATTCGTCGGAGGCCGGGGAATGCGGTGGCGAAGGCGATGAGGGCGGCGTCCTGCTGGGCGGTCCAGGCGGTCTGCCAGTCCTGAAGGGCACGGCGGGTGTGTGGCTGCATGGGCTCTCCGATCCAAGATGATCGAGAAGGCCAAGGGTTGGTCGGTACGACTCGTTGCAGACCGGGCCCGATCGCCTGGCTCGCCGTGGGCCCGGCCCGTCCTGTCTTACGCGGACGGGTATCCCGCACGGGATGGCGCCCATGGCCCAGGCACAGCAGCGCCGTGGGGATGGCCGACGGCACGTCGGTACCGTCGGCGAGGCTTTGTCGGCTCCGCCGTGAACCGCAGGGTCATCGCTGTGTCAGGGCCGAGCCGGATCGACAACGGGGGTGCCGTGGGCGGCGGTTGATGGTCGTGGCTCATGCGGGTGCACCTCGAAGTCGTATCGACGCGGGGGACTCGGATGCGCGGAGTGCGGCCTCGGCCATTTCGCTCAGGACCTGGGTCACCGCGGCGTGGCCGACCCTGTCCGTGGGCAGTCGGTGCCCGGCGCCCGCGACGGGCTCGTGGACGCGGGCGCCGGGCAGCTGCCGTGCCAGTTCACGGGTCTGGGACAGGGGGATCCAGTCGTCCAGCGCGCCCGTGATGATCTCGACCCGGTCGTCGAGGGCGTCGAGCGCGTGAAGCTGATCTGCCGTGGTGTAGGTGCGCAGGGACTTCCACAGCTCGGCGATGTGCCCAGTGGGCGTACGGCGGAGGGCCTGTCGGCCCGGTGGCGGAATGTCGTCACGGTGCTGTGCTTCGGGAAGAAGCGCCCATGGGTGACGGCTCGGGAGCCGGCGCCGTACGACGTCGGCGGCGGGCGGCATCCAGCAGAGGGGATATGAGTAGCTGGCGCGGACTGCCGCCTTGATCCAGTGGAGTGGGTGGTTGCCAGGCGCCAGTTGGGCTCTGCTGCAGGCCGTCGAGATCAGGGCCACGTGGGGGTTCCGGCGGCGGATGAGGTCAGGGTGCCGGGCAGCGAGAGTAAGGGCTGCCATGCCGCCCATGCTGTGGCCGGCGAGGACGATCGGGCCCTGGGGTGCGGTGGCGTCGATGATGTGGGCGAGGTCGGCGCCGAGCCGGTCGATGGTGAGCGCGGCGTGACCCGGCTCCGAGGTGCCGTGGGCTCGTTGGTCGTAGCGGATGACCCGGACCCCGCGGGCGGACAGTTCGCGCGCCTGGAGGCGCCACACGTCCGCGGTCATCAGGTATCCGTGGCTGAGGATCGCCGTCACTCCGGCGTGCGCAGGACCATCGGTGTAGACCGTCAGCCGGGCTCTGTCGTCGGTGACGACGGTGGACCGGCGGGTGCCCGGGCGTGCAGCCGCGCTCACAGTGCGATCCGGAGTTCGAGCTCGTCGGCCACGTCGAGGCCGGAGTTCGGCAGAAGGCCGAGCACCGCCATGTTGCGCACGTACGCGGTCTGGGGCAGAACCGGGCCGCCGAGGTGCTCGACGATGAGCAGCGTCCGCCAGTTCGTCCACTGCAACGTCACGGCGAGGGCCGTGAATCCCGCGTCACGGGCGAGGTCGGCGACGAGGTCGGCCAGGCGCGTGCCGAGCCCGCGCGACTGGTACGTCTCCGGGGCGCTGTCGGCGACCAGCAGTGACACCTCGCACACGTTGGGGGTGCGGGCACGCTCGGCCATCGATGCCATGGCCACAACGTGATCGGACTGGTCCGGGGTGACGAGGAGTATCCGGCCGCGCGAGCTGTCCACCAGGTGCTGCCACTCGGCGCAGGAGAATCCCGGCCGGCGGCCTCCGTAGCGGGCGAACAGGCTCGTGACACTGCACCGGGCGTGCAGATCTTCGACGAGGGGATGGTCGTCGACGGTCGCTGCGCGGGCGTAGGTGATCGTGCCGTCGTCGAGGACGAGGAGCGTGTCGCGTTGGGCATCGGTGAGAAGCGGGGGCACTGGAAGATCTCCCAATCGGCGTCGAATGGTGCGATGTGGCTGGTCAGGAACAGATGGCGGTGCCGCGACCGGGTCAGCCCCCGAGGTGACCCGGTCGTGCCCCGAGCCTGGTCTGTCCTGCGGAACGCGCCGAGCCGGGGCACCGCGCCTTCGTCGGCTGCTGCCCCGGCGGCGCCGGACGACGACGGGGCGAGCGTGAGGACCGCGATCCCGGTGCCGTCGGCCCTGGCCGACCCCGGCATCACGACGCGCGCGAGCTTGCTGAACGGCACGGTGCATGGGCCTATGCCTCCACGTGGATCACGGTGTCCAGCGTGGGTCCGTCCCTGCCCGTCACCCGGGCGTGCAGCCCCCACAGGATGGACAACATCCGCTGGTTACCGCTTCCTGTCATGGCCGCGACCTCGCTGCAGTCGAGGGTGTGAGTGCGAGCGAGGTCCACCGCGTAGTGGGCGAGAGCCGTACCCAGGCCCTCGCCCTGCCAGGAATCCTCGACGAGGATGCCGAGTTCACGGACATGCGGGACCGGCGTCCGCAGGAGGTGGGTGATGGCGATGACCCGGGACGGTTCGCCAAGCGGGACCGTGATCAAGGTGGTCCCATTGGCCTGATCGCAGAGATGTCTCCACTCGCGTGCCGCCAAAGACTGGCGAGCAGCGTGGTAGCGAGCGAAGCACGATTCCAACGAGCACCTGGCGTGCATCGCGTTGGCCTGGGCGAGGTCGTCGAACAGGGCGATTCGGGTCAGGGTGACCCTGTTTGTCCGCGTGGTCGTCTCCAGTGGAGCGGGAGGGACCAGCAGTGAGGAAGTCGGCAACCGCGTTTGAGGTGAGGCGAGTTCGCGTGTCTGCTCTGGGCTCCCCGCCGGCGCGGTGCCGTTGCGACCGGTGTTGCCTGAGCCGATGACCTCGTTCGACATTGGGTGATGCCCCCGGCTTCCTCAGTCGAGTTGCATCGGCGTGTTGATGTAAATGCGGTAAACCCAGCCCCACTTGCCCTTGTTCGCACCGGTCTTCACCAGCACGTAGCCCCACGACTTCCCGCTGCCGGTCGACCCCCGGTTGCAGGACCAAAGGACGCGCGTGTTCTTGGAGAGTTGTCCCTTCGCGAGGTACTTGGTCCCCGGACCCGTGCGCAGCTTCACCGTGGTGGAGACGGTGGTGGCAAACCCCACCGGCTCGGTGCAGGCGCTCCTGCCGACACTGCTGGCCGCGTTGGCGGGTGAAGTGACGGACACCGAAATCCCGGCAGCCACCGACAGAGCCAGTAGACCCGAAGTCGCCAGTCGCGCAGGGGCGTTCAGCTTCATGAGAGTTCTCCCTTTCGAGACGAGTTGCTTGTGGTGAGACAGAGCGTGAGGAAGGCCGCAGCCGTCGGATGGCTTAGGAAGCGCCCGGCAGCGAAACGGCGCCTGACGGCGTGCCAGCGATCGCGGCATGAGAGACAATTCGCTGCAGGGGTGGGGGCGGAACTCGTGCCGCGTTGTTTGCGGCGTGAGCTATCGCTGCCCGCGAAGGACTTGCTTAGAAGAGGAGTTGTGCGTCAGTCGTACAGGGCGCAGGTTGCGAACAGATCTGCCGAGTGCGTGCGGCGTTCACCTACCGCCATGCCGCTTGCGACAGGAGCCCGGCATCCGGGCGGAGCAGTGAAAGGCAAATCGCCGAGCCTGTGACGGCGCTCTCCCGGTGCAACTCAGCCGGCCAGTTGGTACAACATGTCGCTTCGGACCCAACCGACGGTTCCCTTGGCCAGGCCCCCTTTCGAACGCTTGGCCAGCGAGCTGTAGTACCAGCTCCCCTTCCCGCAGTAGACGCGCACGCGGTCGCCGTCGTAGAGCCGTCCCTTGGCCGGATAGCCGGTACTCGGCCCTGTCCGGTAGTTGACGCCGTTGGCGTCCACCGTGCCGGTGAAGTCGGTCAGGTTGTAGGTGCACTTGGGAGAGCCGACCGCGGACGTGGTCGGCGCCAGAGCCATCGCGCCTCCGGCGAGGAGAGTGGTGGATACGGCCAGGGCTGCCGTTCGGTGGAGCGCAGTCACGATTCGGGACTCCTCTTCTCAGGCATGCGGGCTCCGGCGACACGAAATCACCGTCATCTACAGGTGTTGATGGTAGATGTCTTTCCGGGGTGCATGGAGGGTCCTTCGAGGGTCATGTCTATCAACGTGTGTGCATATTCCCTGTTGGTGGTGTCCAGGGATCGCTGGCGTGACGATCTAGATGGTTGAGGAAGGTGCCGGGGCGGGTGGCATGGCCTGCCGCGCGCTCGCCTCTCTTCGGGGGGGGGTGAGATGCCGATATGGGGCCAGGCTCGCCGTACGGTGAGCCACGGTTGGCTAGGCGTCGGTCCCTGTGAATGACTGCTGGTGAACGGGCTCTGTGGCCCTTCCGGCGGGCATCGAAGCCATCAACGGGCCCCAGGACCTGACTTGGGCCTGGCTGAAGGCCGTGAGTAGCGTGACTCTCGTGGTTGCCGCTCGATCCTGCGTCTCTGGCGCGCAGTGGAGGTCGAGGCGAGGTCAACCGGTTCCGCCGAGTTGTGCTCGGCGACGGTTGTGCCGCCGCATTCGACGGCTTGATAATGGGGTCCATGACCGGACAGCTCAGAGCGATGACCATGCAAGAAGTCCGCGCTCTCGTCAACGCTGCGCTCGTGGACGACACTGTCGACCTTGTGGCCCCCCTTGCGATGTCGCTGGCACTTCGTGAAGGTCTGCGCGCCACGGTGCTGACTGGGCTGTCGCGCGGCGACTACCTTCCGGCTGTCGGAGATGCGCCGGGGAGTCTGGCCTACGCCCATGGCGGCCAGGTCCGCATGGTCGCGCTCTCCCCGGAGTCCGAACTCCTCCTGTCCGCCCACCTGGAGCTCTAACTCTCGGGGCTCCGTGCGGCGGGGAGCGGTACCGTCGCCGCGGTCATCGGCATCATGATCCCGGCGAGCTCGGTCACCGGTGGGGGTTGAGGGCGCGCAGGCGGGCGGAGAAGCTGGGGTCCGGTGCGGCGGGGATGCGCCGACCGGTGTCGGGGTCGAGGTAGTCCCAGGTGCCGCGCTCGCCGCGGCCGCAGAGCATCAGGGACATGGTCCGGCCGGGCTCGTGGATGCCCGTCACCTCGTGGTACAGCGTGTGCCTGAGATAGTTGACGCTGCCGTGCCGGTGGGCTACGGCCAGGTCGGCGCGGACGTGTCCGCCGTCGAGGTCGTAGCGATCCTCGTCGTACCCGCCGAGCAGGATCGCCGAGCGGAACGATCAGGGGTGGGAGTGCGGGCGGGGCCGGCCGTCACTTCGGCGGTCCGGCCGGAGCCAAATGTTGATCTTCGTCGTGGTCGCGGCGGCCTCGCGTAGGACGAGTTCCGCCTTGTAGGCGGTGCCGCTCTCGTCCGGGACCAGCCACCACCGACGCGGCTGCACGAATTGCTGCCAAGTCAGCGATGCCAGAGCCGGGTCGTGTGCGGCCAGGGCTGTTGCGGCGGCCTCGTACATCTCCTCGTCGACTGCGAGGCCGGGCACGATCTGAGTACGCGTCATGCTGGCCGACGGTGGGCCCGTCCCAGATCTTTGACCAGGGTTTTCCTGTTCTGTAAAAACAGGAACATGAGAAACCGGGCCAACCTGGTGGCATGCCGAGGGTTTCCCCGTTTTCTCATACCGAACGACCCTTTTACGAGACGGCGGTCCCGGCGCCAGCCGGTAGTAGTACAGGATTTGGTGGTCCCGGGCCTGGGCGGTGTCCTACAGCATGGGAACCGACATCTTCTGCGCGTCGTCCAGGGCGACGTGGTTGAGATCCTCGATATCGATCAGCCGAGGATGCCGAGCCGGGCGGCGGGGTTGCAGTGGATGCAGCTGTCGAGCCCGCCGTCGAGGAGGCGGCGGGCCTCGTCGCGGCCGATGCCTCGGTAGCGGATCTTGTCGATAGTGGGGCAGTCCCCGGCGTGCAGTTGAAGGGGGTGGTCGCCGGCGACGGGGAGCTGCACGAGCCAGTCCGGAGGCCGCGGCCGCCGCTGCTGTGCACGCTCCCGCTCGGCAGCGGCCCGCTGGACGGCCTTGATCTTGCGGTCGATGCGCCGCAGGCAGACCAGGTGCCAGGTGCGTAGTGCCTGGAGTCGATCCAGGTCGGGCGGCAAATCATCGAACATACTCACGATTCTAAGGTCACCGCGCAGTGTTGTTCGAACTAAGTTCGATTATGGTGCGGGGGGGGAGGTGAGGTCCATGGAGATGAGCGGGCGGGAGCGGCGGGCGACGGTGATGCATGTGCGGTGTCCGGTCGGGCTGCCGGAGCCGGTGTACCGGGAGGTCCTGGAGGTGCTGGCCGGCGTGTCCGCGGTGGTCGAGGCGGTGCCGCCGGGGGGCGGCGCTGGTCGAGCTGCGGGGCGCGCTGCGTTATCACGGTGCGGACGTCCGCCGCCTCGGCGAGCTGACCTGTAAGCGGGCGCGGGATCGTACGGGGGTGGACGTGAGGGTCGGGATCGCGAGCGCGGTGTCGACGGCGGCGACCGCCTCGGGGCGGCAGGGTGGGGGCGGGGTGCTGGTGGTGGCGCCGGAGTGCGAGCGGCAGTGGCTGGCCCAGCTGCCGGTGGAGGCGCTGTGCGGGGTCGGTCCGCGGCAGGCGGGGGTGCTGAGGAAGTTCGGCGTGCACGACGTTGGTGTGCTCGCCGGCCTGTCGGTGGAGACGGTGCAGCGGGTCTTGGGGGCGAGGGAGGGGCGTACGGCGTGGGAGCGGGCGCGGGGGATCGACCCGCGGCCGGTGACCCCGCGCGCTCTGGCGGCCTCCGCGTCGGTGCGCCACCGGTTTCGCCGGGACGAGCTGGACGGTGCGCCGGTCCGCGCGGCCCTGCTCGACCTGGTGGTGCGCCTCGGCACGTTGCTGCGCGGCCGGGGCCAGGCGGCCCAGGGCGTGACGCTGACCCTTGAGTTCGCCGGCGGGCCGTCGTGGTCGCGTACACAGCGGCTCGCGCAGACCTCGGCGCACGAGGAGGACCTGAGGGCGGCGGCCTACCGGTGCATGGACGCGGCCGCGCTCCAGAGAGCGAGACTCACCGGCATGATCTTGAGGGCCGAGGACCTCGTCGGAGCAGACCGGGCCCCGGAGCAGGGCACACTCGACGGGGCACGGGAGGCGCGGCTGCGCGTGGAGGAGGTCGTCGACGAGGCCCGGGCGCGGTTCGGTCCCCAGGTGATGGTCGGGCCGGCCACGCTGCTGGGCCGGGTCTCGTAGAGGGGAGACAGATCAGCACGCGATTTCGAGAACCTTGCCCGGACATCGGGGCGCAGGCGTGGGCCGCCCCGTACGGTCTCCGGCGTACGGGGCGGCCTGCGGCCTACACCGTCTCCAGGGCTCGGACCGGAGCCGGATCGGGGGCCGCGCCGGGGACGTGCTTGACGGCCTGCCGGGCCTGCACGGCCTTGTCCTTCGGACAGAGCTCCCAGTGCTTGTGGCCCGCGACGCACGCCGTCAGCTCGCGCAGTTTCGACCACAGCCGGTCGTACTCGGCCGTCTGCTCCGGCGTCCATCCGTTCGTGGCGGGACGCGTCGCGTTGCGCCACCGCTCGGTGTCGGTGAAGCCTTTGTGAGGGGCCGCCGACCAGTCCAGTTCCTTCTGGAAGTGGTGGAGTGCGGCGTAGGTCTCATGCAGTTCCTTCTGGGCCGCGACCAGGTCGTCGGGGAACGCGAAGGGATCGTAGGGCTGCTTGGCGGGAGCGTCGCCGGTGGCTTCGGGCGGGGTGGTACTCGGCACGGCCTGGATGTTAGTGCGACGCTGTGACATCGCGTGGGTGCCCGCGCGCGTCGCGGTGAGAAGACCTCAGCCGAGCGCGGCCTGCCACCGGATACGCGAGTGTCAGTGCCAGCGGAGATGATGACCGCATGACGACCACCATGCGGAGTTTCGCGCTCACCTGGACCGATCCTGACGGCGCGCCCCGGGCATCCGCCGTCGCGTACGACAAACCCAGCGCGGAGCGGCGCAGGACCGAACTCGAAAGTGCGGGCGCCACCTGCATCGAGCTTGTGCCCGTCAGGCTTGGGGAGCTGCCCGAACCGAAAGGGACCGCCGGGGCTTGAGGTTCACGGCTGCGTCGCGGTCTCGGGGCCACGAACGGCGTCGCCTCCCACGCCTGGTCGAGGATCGGGTTCATCTCCAGGGGGTACTAGCCGAGCGCGGTACGCAGTGACCAGCCGCCGCCCGGGGCGACGGCGCCGGTCTGCGTGTCGGCGAGCAGGATCGTGGACAGCGAGGTGTCCGTGATGGTGACGGCGTCCTCCACCTCGCCGGCCGTGCTCGCCGCAGTCGCCGCCCGGCTCGGCGAGCGCACCGGGTCGCATTCGAGAGCTGAACGCGCGGTGACGTCAAGCTTCATGTGCGCTTCGACGCGTGCTCAGGACGCGGACCTCTCCCACGGCCCGTCGTGGGTTCGCTGGACGAGATAGACATCGGGCCATTGCGTACGGCTGTCAGCCAGGATGGCCTCGGCCCGTCGCCGGGAGATCTCTCCCAACGGCTCGATGTCCTCCAGAGATTCGGAAGCGATGCCGTACTCGGAGCCAATGGCCTTGCTCATCGTGCTCTCCTTGGGGGTGCAGCTGCGATCAGGTGCGCGGCTTCAGTTTGACCAGCCGCACCGGCTCCCCGTCGAGAAGGAACCCATCGATCAAGTCGTCGGTGATCTCGTCGTGTTCCCCAGTCCGGGGCAAGTCGAGCGTGATGAGGAAGTCACGAAGAGCGGCCCGGATCCGGTCCGGCAAGGAAGCGTAGTCGGAGGTCTCGGCCGGGTCTGCGGCAATGACCAAGCGGGCCTCACGCGGCGCGTCGATGCCGGTGACGTGCACATCAACCAGTTCAAGTCCGGCTTCCTTGAGTGCCTTGCGCGCCGTGTCGTGCAGAGTGATCGCGGCCAGGTACTGCGTCACCTGGTCGCGGCTGAAGGCCGGAGCAACGGACCTGGCGATGGCCTTGGCGGGTGTGCCGCTACGGAACTCCCGGGTGATCGCGTCGACCAGAGCGCGCTGCTCACCAAGGAAGTTGTCCAGCTCAGTCCTGATGTCCATGTCCTACAGCATACCCGGGAGGGCTTAATTCAGTCCAGACGTAATTCAGTCCACAACTGACGTTTCTCACTGAGTGCGACGTCTCCCCGTGATCGCTGACAGATCCCGATGAGCGACGGCATAGCCACCACAGAACGATGAGTGCCGTGGGATGACTTGAGGTGAACCGGCAGCTCAGGCCATTTCACCTCGACTCAACCGATGCGCGTCGTTTCGAACTACGTTTGATCCCGCCCACGCCGTGGACGGGCGGACCGTGGCTGTTGGATTTGATTTTCATGGGCACGCCTGCCCCGTTCTACAGGGCGCCGCCCGCGATGCTGGGGAACGCGGGACGGCTGGACCGTGCGCTCGTTGGCTACCTCTGGTCGAGCGAGCCGGGAGACGGCTCGTTCATAGGCTTCAGCCAGGTAGCGGGGGCCGACCGCCAGGACCTGCAGCCGGGGCCGACGATCACGATCGGCGGGGTCGGGAACTGGGTCGAGAAACCGATACACGATGCGGTAGCGCGGGGCAGGGCGGTTGAGACGCTGGCCCTCGTCGTACTCCTGCTCGTCGAAGTACAGTTTCCAGCAGTCCCTGAGTTCCGTCGGCCAGGAGTCGGACATCCGTTCCAGGCGGATGCCCTCGGCTTCACCGCTGGCCAGCTGTGCGATGCGGATGATGGCCAGTTTCTGCAGCTGCGAGCTCAGTTTCAGGATGTCGGCGCCGACCTGAGGCAGGTGGTCCCCGCGGAAGGGGTCGGACGCTGCCACGAGTTCTCCGTCCTGCAGTTGTCAGACCTCGTGCGCCGACGCGCCGCCGGCCTTGAGGATCTCGTCAGCGTGGTCGGGGTTCGCTCCGGCGACCAGGCGGGCCAGAGCTGAGGTGTCGAGCCCCTGTCCAGGATCAGGCGCCTCGGACATCCGCTGTGCTGCGAGATTGCTGATGGCAACGTCGTCGGCGTGTTCCACTGCCTGGAGCAGGAGCACGAAAAGGTCGTAGGGGAGAATGGCTGCCTCGGGCTCGCCGCCCTCCTGGTCACCGACCAGCAGCGGGAGCGCCTGGTCCCCGCCCTCGCGGAAGCTCGCCAGCACCGTACGGAGGGTGGCGGCCACGCGGGCGACGGAGTGAACTGACTGCTGTCCGCTCATGCCATGCACCCTAACCACCGGGACCGTCGGTTGGCGCTGAGATTTCTGTCGTCTGTCTGGCGTTCCGTGTACGGTCTCGCTCTGGACCGCCGATTGCGGGCCTCGGGGCCGACGGATCTACCTGGTGGCGCTGGCGCCGGATCGGGAAGCCCACCTCCCGGGGCCGCTGCGCCACACGCCTCGCGCGCACCTGGCGGCCGCCTGGCCCCGCAACTCCGAAACACGACTCACCTCGCCATGATCGGCCTGTAGCCCGCCGTTTCATCGGCGGAGCCACCACATCCTGACGCGTACATCGAGTACGTGGGGATCAGATGTGAGTGGGAAGCCGGGAGAGCGACCGCTTAAAGAGGTGGCACGCCAGACAGTCCGGTCTCCCACCGGGCCGTGGCCGCTGCAACAGCGAAGCCTGGTCCGAAGCCGAGCAGGATCCCCCGGGTTCCGTCGGCGGGGGGATCGTCGTGGGTGCGGGCCAGGACAGACAGCACAGCGACGCCTCCGAGGTTTCCCTCCTCGCGCAGGCTGGCCCAGCTGTGACGGGTCACCTTGGCCTTGTCGTCGACTCCCGGCTCTTGATCGATGTTCAGTCCCGCTTCGACGTCGAGGATAATGCGGGGACCGCCAGGGTGTAACACGGCGAACTCCACGTCGTGGAGGTCCTGTTGAGCGAGGAAGCGCCGCAGTTCCGGCATGATGTCGCGGATGGCGGCCGTGGCGGACTTCTCGGAATCGAAGTGGAGCCCGGTCTGGTCGAGTCGGCCTGAGTAGCGGTTACTGCTGTCTGGCAGTAGGTATTCCCAGGTGTTCTCCAAGCGTAGACCGGGGCCGATCGGGCTGTCGGTGACGAGGCAGGCTCCGGCTCCGTCTCCGAAGAGTGTTTTGTAGATCATGGACTCCTTGGAAGTGTCGTGGTGGCTGTAGACCGTGCTGAGCATCTCCGCGACGACCACGAGCACGGTGCTGCCGGGGTGTGCGCCGAGGTGGTCGGTCGCTCGTACCAGAGCTTGGGCGCCGCCGGCGCAGCCCAGCGTGCTCATGGGGATCCGCCGGACATCCGGTCGTAGGCCGAGTGCCTGGATGAGGTGGACGTCGAGGCCGGGAACCGTCCATGACGTGGTGTGGGAGGTGACGATGCAGTCGATGCGCTGCGGGTCGGTGCCCGTCTCCTGCAAAGTCTGTTGGGCGGCTTGGAGTGCGAGGACAGACGCTTCGATGAAGGCGGTTCGATTACGTTCGGCGAGGGGCGCGTCACCGCCGATGGACGGATCCTGCAGCGGACGGCAGAAGAAGCGGGAGGCAACCTGAGTGCTGCGGGCGATACGTAAGTTCGCCGAGAGATGCGGCAGTTCGGGATGCGCTCGGACGATGTCGGCACAGATCTCGTCCGTGGTGACGTAATGCGGCGGCAGCGCGATGGCGGGCCGGGTGACGTGCGCGGCGGGCATGGGCAGCTCCGATGCTTGCAAGGGTGGGGCGGCGATCGCTGCGGTGAATCACCTGAGTCGGTCGCTCTGCGCGGGAAACGCATATCGGGGCGTGATGGTTTCAGGGATGCACTCTGGGGCGAGGCGGACAGCGCTGCGGAGTATTTGAAGGAGCTGTGGTTTTTCGTTGGAGCCATCGAGGTGACGGTATTCGGTGGCGGTGAGGACGGCCAGGCGTTCCCACAGCCCCAGGTCGGGGCGGCGCTCGCGGAGCAGGACGCGGGAGGCGCCATCGACGCCCAGGCCGGAGGCATGCAACTCGTGGATGCGGTCGCGGAGTTCAGCGACGTACGTCATGTAGGTGCGGACTTCCTGCTGTCCGACGAGCGGCCCGTGCCCGGGCACGACCACGTCCGGGTCGAGGTCGAGGATCTGCTGAGCAGCCGCGATGACACCGTCGAGGGGCCCAGCCCAGTGAACCGGGACGTCGCCTATGAACAGGACATCACCTGCGCACACGATTCTGCTGTCCGGAAGGTGCACGATGAGGTCGCCCACGGTGTGCGCCGGGCCGACCTCGATCAATTCGACTGTTATGTCGCCTACGGGGAGTTCGAGTCGGCCCGTAAAGGTCCGCGTGGGCGGGGTGAGGTGCAGCCCTCGGTAGTCGAACCGGCCGAAATGAGCCAGTAGATAACGTCCGAAATCGTCCTCTTGCTGACACTGATTCAGCAGTGTCTCAAGTTGGCCGGGCGTGGGCTCGGCGCAGAGGTGCTGGAGGTTCGCCTCGGTGCTGATGATCTCCGCTCCGGGGAACTCGCCGTTGCCGTAGCTGTGGTCGCCGTTGGCGTGGGTGTTGACCACAGTGGAGATCTCTGCCGACGGCGGTAAGACCTCGTGAGCAGCGGTCTTGAGCAGGCGGGTCAGGTGGGCCGTGTACGGGGTGTCCACGAGGACGGAGGCTGAATCGGCCCCGATCAGGGTGCAGTTCGCCATTCCCCAGGTGCCGGGAAAGTCCGGGAGCCAGGCGTACACCTGCGAGCCGATTTCGGTCAGGCGAGTAGAGATGCGCATGACGGCATTCTGCGAGGCAGCTACTGTGTGAAAGTTGTGAATATGGAGGCATCGTCACCCAACCGCAATCTCGCGGTCGGCGCGTCGAGGTGGAGCTATTGTCGCTATGGCTTCTCGTCGCCTGCGTAGATCACGATGATCGCGCGCGCACCGGGGGACGAGAATGGCGCCGACGCGACCATCTTTGCTGTGCCAGGGCCGTACAGCGGGTGGTGGAACGGTCGTACGACACCGTCCGGGGCTATCGAGGCCACGTCCGGGCGGCGGTAGATCGGGCCGGCGACGGGGTCGGCTTGCACCTCTTTGTCGATCTTTTGCAGGACCTCATTGTCCGGGTGCTCGGCGATGGCTGCCTGTAGTTGGGCGGATACCGAAGGCGCCCAGATTCTCCGCCATCCCTTGAGGGTGTGCCGGGCCTCCTCGGTGAGCAGCATCCACCGTGCGGTGTTCTGCGGGACCTGGCGCTGGTGGAACATGTCGGCGAAGGCGCTGTTGTAGGCGAGCATGTTCCAGGCGAGATCGGTCACGTACATCATGTGCCGCTGCCCGTCGCATGCCTCCTGCCACAGGGTCGACAGGGGCATGACACCTTCTGGGTCCAGGGGGACCGTCGGCTGGTGTCCGCGGGCGTGGAGCCACATGGTGGCGTATTCGTCCTGTGACAGCTGCAAGAGCCGGCCCACGTCGGCGAGGAAATCCTCAGGGGGGTTCGGCAATTTCCCGCGTTCGAGACGCCCGTACGTTTTATCGGCCCGGTTCAGCAACTGGTCCATGTGGCTCTGAGTCAAGCCGTCTTGCTTCGGCCCCGGAGTATCCGCCGCGCGGGCCGGCAAGCCCACATCCTGTGGCCGGATCGCGGCACGCTTCGGCTGGAGCAGCCACGCCAGTGGGTGGTTGTTCTGACCGCCCATGGTTGTCCCCTCTCCCCGTCTTGCGATGCGCGTGAAGCTCGTCGATCAGTGAGGCGCGATTAGGTGCAAAATCCTTCCAGTAGATCGAACAGCGGTTGTTGTGTAGATCTTTATCGCCGGAACGGCAGCCTGTAGAAGGGGCGGAGGTGCTGCAGTCCGATGCGCGGCCGAGGACGTGAAGGGTGCAGGGAGGCGACGGCACTCCAGCGTGCGCTGGTACATCTCCTCTCTGTCGCGCCACGCAGGACAGCCTGGAGGGAAGCTGGATGCATCCGCCCTGATGTCCGTTTGCGCAAACGCAGGCACGCAGCGTGATCGTACATATTCACCTGCGTGCACGGCCGCTGATCAACCAAGTTTTTGCCATTGGCACTTGCCAGAGATCCGCTCCCGCGGTGGAGCGCCAGGATGGGGAGTGATGGAAGATGAGCCGATCCGTGCTGATCACGGGTGGCAACAGGGGTATCGGAAGGGCGATCGCCGAGGCCTTCCTTGCCCAGGGGGACAAGGTCGCGGTCACTTCGCGCAGCGGCGGAGGTCCACAGGGCGCGCTGGCGCTGCAGTGCGACGTCACCGTCCCCGAACAGGTCGACAGCGCTTTCGGGCAGATCGAGGAACGTCACGGCCCGGTCCAGGTGCTGGTCTCCAATGCAGGCATCGTTCGCGACGACTTACTGATCCGCATGGATCTGGGCGATTTCAGGGAGGTCCTCGACACCAACCTGATCGGGCCTGCCATGGTGGCCAAACGGGCTCTGCGCGCGATGGTGAGGGCTAAGTCCGGGCGAATCGTCCTCATCTCTTCCGCGGTGGCCCTGCGCGGCGAGGTGGGCCAGAGCAACTACGCCGCTTCCAAGGCCGGCCTCGTCGGCCTCGCCCGCTCGCTGGCGCGTGAGTACGGCCGTCGAGGTATCACCGTCAATGTCGTCTCGCCTGGCCTGACCGACACAGACATGGCCCGTTCGCTCGACGACGCACGACGCGAGGAAGTCCTCAAGAGGGTCCCGCTGGAGCGGATGGGCGCACCGGAAGAGGTGGCGGCGGCGGTCGCGTTCCTCAGCTCGCCCGCCGCGTCCTACATCACCGGCGTCGTGCTGCCGGTCGATGGCGGGGCAGCCATGCACTGACCTCACAGATAGCGCTGACCCAACAAGCATGTGCCCGCACCGAGTTCAGGCGCCCCCGTGTGGCGAGACTCGGCTCCAGGGTGGAGTGCCCGCCGCCTCCTGTGCACTCCCATAGCCAAGAAACAAACCGCATGCGCGGTTTAATTAAGGAGTAGTGGTGAAAGGTTCAACAAGCCCGTCGCCGTGCCCGAACGCACTACGTGCGGCGCCGGTGTGGGTGCGGCGTCAGAGGGGGCGGCGCGTTGTCCGAGTTGCGTCAGCGCGGGGATGCTGTGCGCTCGTCCGCTCGGGCGGGCGCCAGTTCAAGCTGGCCTTCGGGGCTGCCAACCGAATTCCGGTAGGGACTGGTGATGGGTGGAGCAGCCGCCCTCGGGCCGCGTGGCAGGGTCCTCTGCGGCGCCGTCCGCCGGCGTGGGAGTGCGGAGACGCCGGAAAGTATCGGGTTCCAAGGCCGCTCGCTCCCACGGCCTTTGCTGTGTTCGGCAGCACGCTGACGGGCTTTGCGAGGACGTGTGCTGAGGGTCTGGGCGCCGCGCGGGGATGGCAAGTCCGCGACCATGTGCGAGTGTCACCGGACAGGGTCTTCCAGCAGCACGTGGCGTGGAGGATTCGGGTCCTCTGTTTGCGTCGCTCCGCTCCTGTCTCATCCAGTGTGTGCGGCCGTGCCTGCGCCCGGCGACCGCTGCTGCGCGACCGTGTATGACAGGAAACAGGGAGATGGTCCGGTTATCCGGGACAATGAGGGCACCGACGGAATTCCCAGCGGGGTCTGGCTCGCAGTTGGGGGAGGGGCTGTCCTCTTCCAACCGATCTCCGCGGCTGCGGAGGGGGTTCACCGTCAGCCGGGTCCGGAGGCCGACTCCTTGAAGGAAGCTGACGAGATGACGCTCGATGCGGCGAGCCGGCTGATGCCCCTGCTTCCGCGTGAACTGATCGCGGAGCGCCTCCGGCTGGGCCGGTACCGCGACGGCGACAGTACCGTCTAGTCAGACGAGGGAGTTGAGGGCCGTCCGATGCGTCGGACGGCCCGACTCTCATGCCTTGCCGGTTTCCAGGCGTTCGAACTGCCCAATCACAGCCAGAAGGGCCTTCTTACTGGATGGCAGCAAGGCGCTGCACTGCCGTGCGACCTCGACGGCCTCCTCGTCCTGGAGCAGGTGGAGCACGTCGGTCAGGTCGAAGGCACGGATGACTGAAGAGATCTGCTCGTCCGTGGCCCCGGCCGCGGCTTCGAGGAGGCCAACGGCCCGCGGGAGGACACCGAGAAGTGACGGCTCGCCGACCAGGTTTCCGAGTGCTGCTCGCTGGCCGGGTGTCAGGCCGGCGATCTGCAGGGTGATGGCGCGAACCTCCGGGTCGCCCAGGATGTCGATCGTCTGCAGCCGCCCGAGCAGGTCGGTGACAACCTCCGGGCTGGCGTCCCCCTCCATGTTCTGGAGTCTGATCTGACGAACGTCCAGTCGGCGCAGTTGTTCCAACAGGGCCAGCTGCGCCTGCACGTCATCCTCGAAAGCTGGTTCGTCCTCGGCGAAATAGGAGATGTGGCGCCCGAAGAAAGAAGCGAGGGCCTTGAGGTGACGCAGTTTCACGGTGTCGTCTGCCTTGCCGGTTCCCAGCTCCCAGAGGTACGCCCCTGAGATCGGAACGCCGGTCGTGGCGCTGATCTCCTTTGCCAGGTCCCCCCAGGACGGCGGCTTCCCGCCGTCGCGCGCACGTGCTTCGCGGAGCATCGACAGTTTCTCCGCGAGTGTGCGCGGCGGGTCAATGGCAGCGTCACCGCCGGTTCCCGGCATCGTCGGCCCATTCTCCTCTCCTGTGCGGGGGTGAGCATTCTGTGGAGGTGGCGACCCCCGGCGCCATCTACGCACGTGAATATCACTTCGTGGGCAGGTCGCGTCAAGTGGTCCCGCCATACAGCTCCAACTTCGTGGGCGGGTCTGGGCCACTGGAATCGTTCTGCTCCTCAGTCGCCTCTCCCGTAGCGAGATATCGCAGGTCATCGATGGGTTTCCCTCTACAGGCGTTGACGAAAATCTAGCACATATCGACCAAAAGGATGAGTCGTGGCGATCGGAGATCGGGTGGCGCGCCGGTCTGGTGCGGCGGCGTTCCCTTCTGGGATTGCGATGCCTGAAGCCCCATCGTTCACAATTTCTATCAACGTACGTTTATAGAGAGGGGTCGACCGGCCGCCGGTGGGGCGCTATGGTCAACATGCTTCATCTACAAGTGTTGACGGATGTGAGTGGGGGCACCTATCGATCGATGACCCCTGTGAGTGAGGCGTGGAGGTGTACGCACGTGGGGCTCCGTAGTCGTGAATGCCGCCGGAGAAGCACTGGAGCGAGGGGACGTCGTGATCGTCGTGAATTGCGCAGAATCGCGGCGCAGGCGCTTGGCCTCATCCTGGCCGACGGGGCGCTGGCTGCCGTTCCGGCAGTGCAGGTTCAAGTCAACCCGTTCGCCTACAAGGCCAAGGGGAAGACCTGGCGCCCCGGCAGCAGCGCGACGCGCTGACTGGGGCCAGCAAGCCCGTGACCGCATGCGCCATCTCCAGCTGCGTCGATCCGCGCGCCTCACTGCCGCCGACTAACCTCAGCGCCCCTTGAGACACCCGCAGTGCCCGAGCAGGGCTCGGCCTGCTGACCCCGCACAGACCAGCCGAGGACCCACCCCCCGTCCGGGCGTGGGTGAGGCGACCGTGCGGTGCACGACCACCGTCTGGGACTCGCCGACCGGCGGGAAGG
>NZ_JBEYVC010000172.1:0-22262 GCF_040643855.1 Streptomyces sp. NPDC047072
CGTCGGAGGAGGGGGAGAGGAGCTTCGCGATCCGACCCGCCGCGTCCGCGACGGTGGTCGCCGTGAGCAGGTCGCGCAGGGGCAGCTGGATGCCGAACTCGCGCTCCAGGGCGGTCCGGACGCGGACGGCCATCAGGGAGTCCAGGCCGAGGTCGGCCGGGGCGGTGGCGGGGGTGATGCGGCCTGCCGGGTGTCCGGTGACGGCGGCGATGTGGTGGCAGAGCCGGGCGGAGACGGAGGTGCCCTCCTGCGGAGCCGGAGCCGGAGCCGGGGCCGGTGTCGCGGGTGCGGCCGTCCGGTCGTCCGTCCGCGCGGGTGTCGCCGATGCGGTTGCCCGCCCGTCCGTCCACCAGTGCCGCACGTGCCGCCAGCGCGGCGAAGGCAGGTCGATCACCCGCCCTTGCGGCAGCGGCAGTCGCCCGCCCGCGCAGTACAGAGCCCCGACCTGGGCGAGGAAGTCCGCGCTGCCGTCCGACTCCCTGCGCAGGGTGCCGAGGGCGAGTGCGCCGGGCGCGGTGTCGGTGATGGCCCGGGTCAGGACCGGGTGGGGCGAGATCTCGACGAACGCGGTGTGGCCGTCGGCCGCCGCCGCGGCGACCGCGCGGTCCAGACGCACCGGCCGGCGCAGGTTCGCGGCCCAGTGCGCGGCGTCGAAGACACTGCCGCCGCGCGGATCGTCGAGGACGGTGGAGTAGACGGGGACACGCGGCTCACCGCCCCGGACGTCCGACAGGGAGTCGAGCAACTCCGGCAGCAGCGGCTCGACTTGGGGCGAGTGCCCGGCGCCGACGACCCGCATGGCCCGCGCGGCACGCCCCTGCTCCTCCAGCCACCGCACCAGCCGCGCCACGGCGGCCTCCTCACCGGTGACGACCTTCTGCACCGGAGAGGAGTGCACGGCGACATGCGCACCGGGGAAGTCCCGTGCCAACAGCCCGAGTTCATCGTCGTTCAGGTCGACGACGGCCATCGCCCCGCCGCTCAGCCCGCTCAGCAGCCGTGCCCTTACGGCCACGATCCGCGCCCCGTCCGACACGTCCAGCGCGCCCGCGCACACCGCGGCGGCCACCTCGCCCAGCGAGTGCCCGATGACGGCGGCGGGCTCGACGCCGTGGGAACGCCACAGCTCGGCCAGGGCCACCTGCACGCCGAACAGCACCGGTTGGGCGATCTCGAGACGGCCGAAATCGTTCCCCGAGGACAGCCGGTCGTAGAGCGACAGGCCGCACCGCGCGTCGAGTTTCTCCACCGCGGCGGCGAAGGCGGGCTCCTCGGCCAGCAACCGCCGCCCCATTCCGGCCCATTGACTGCCGTACCCGGAGAAGACCCACACCGGTCCGGGTCCGACGAGATCCCGGTCGTCGGTGATGACGAGCGGATGGGGCCGCTGCTGGGCCAACGCACCGAGCCCGTCGGCGAGTTCGCCGCGGTCACGGGCGACGACCGCCGCCCGCACCGGTCCGCGTCCGACGCGACCGGCGAGTGTGCGGGCCACGTCGGCGGGGCGCGCGGTGTTCCCGGAGAGCCAGGTGGAGAGCCGGTCCGCGGTGTCCCGCAGGCGTTCGAAGTCGACGTCGGAGAGCAGATGCAGACGGGCGCCGGGTTCCTCGGCCGGGCGCAGAGGCAGTACGCCCGGTCTCCACTCCTCAAGCACCGCATGGGCGTTGGTGCCGCCGAAGCCGAAACCGGAGACCCCGGCGACCGCCGTACCGCCGTAGCGCGGCCACGGCTCGCACTCCGTCACCACCCGCAGCCGTACGTCGTCCAGGGCGCTGCCCTCGGAGCAGTGCAGGGAGGGCGGGACGAGGTCGTGGTGCAGCGCGAGCACCGTCTTGACCAGCCCGGCGATACCCGCGGCGGACTCCAGGTGCCCCAGGTTGCCCTTGACCGAGCCCAGGAGCAGCGGCTGGTCGGGGTCGCGGTCCGCGCCGAGCACGGCACCGAGGGCGCCCGCCTCGATCGGGTCGCCGAGCGGGGTGCCGGTGCCGTGCGCCTCGACGTGGTCGACGAGGCCGGGTTCGAGCCCGGCGCGGGCGTAGGCGGTGGCCAACTGGGCTTGCTGGGCGGCGGGGTTGGGGGCGAGGAGGCCGTTGGAGCGGCCGTCGGAGTTGACCGCCGTGGCGCGGATGACGGCGAGGACGCGGTCGCCGTCCCGCTCGGCGTCGGAGAGGCGCTTGAGGAGGACGGCCGCGCAGCCCTCGGCGCGGCCGATGCCGTCCGCCGCCGTGGAGAAGGGCTTGCACCGGCCGTCCGGCGCGAGCGCCCCGGCCCGTCCGAAGGCGACGGTGACGGTGGGGGAGAGCAGCAGATTGACGCCCCCGGCGATCGCCAGATCGCTCTCGCCGGTGCGCAGGCTCACGCAGGCGTGGTGGACGGCGACCAGCGAGGACGAGCACGCGGTGTCCACGGCCATGCTCGGGCCCCGGGTGTCCAGCACGTACGAAAGCCGCCCCGCGGTCACGCTCAGCGCGCCGCCCGCCGGTGCCCACGGATCGACGGCGGCCGGGTCGGCGCCGGTGAGCGAACCGTACTCGGGCGCCGAGACCCCGACGAAGACTCCGGTCGCGGTGCCCGCGAGGGAGGCGGCCGGGACGGCGGCGTAGTCGAGGGTCTCGTGGACGACCTCCAGGAGGATCCGCTGCTGCGGGTCCATCACGGCCGCCTCGCGCGGAGTGATGCGGAAGAAGTCCGCGTCGAACCCGGCGATGTCGTCCAGGAAACCGCCGTACCGCAGCGTCTCCTCGGGCGGGAAGGACGTGAAGTCCCGCCAGCGGTCCTCGGGAACCCGGCGGATCGCGTCGACCCCGTCGGTCAGCAGCCGCCAGTAGTCGCCCGGGCCGTGCACCCCGCCGGGCAGGCGACAGCCGACACCGATGACCGCGATGGGCTCGTCCGACGCCGCCGACACGGGGACCTGGGGGCCCGGCGTCGTCGTACGGCAGAGATGCGCGACCAGGGCGTCCCCGGTGGGCGCCTCCCACAGCAGCGTCGGCGGCAGGTCGCGGCCCGTCAGCCGGGACAGCTCACCGGCGAGGACGACCGCGTCCCTGGAGGCCATGCCGAGGTCGGCCAGCGGCCGGTCCATCGGGATCTCCCCGGGGGTTCTGCCGGTCCAGGCCGCCACCCGGGCCGCGATCAGGGCGCGGACCGCGCTCGCGTCGACGGGACTCATTCGGCGCCGCCCGCCGTGCGCACGCCCGCCGTGTGCGCACCCGTCGCGTACGCGCCCGCCAGGTACCGCTCCCGGGTCAGCGCCCGCGACACCTTGCCGCTCGACGTCCGGGGCACGGTGCCCGGTGGGACGACGACGATGTCGGCGAGCCGCAGCCCGTGCCGGCCGGAGACGGCCGCGCGCACGACGCGTTGCAGCTCCAGCACGTCGATCGCGTCGAGGCCGAGGGTGCGGATGTGCTCGGCCACCACGACGACCCGCTCACCGGAGCCGCCCGGGACGCCGAAGGCGGCGAGCCGGTCGCGGCGGACGGCCGGATGCGTGTCCTGGACCGTGGCCTCCACGTCCTGCGGGTAGTGGTTGCGCCCGTCGACCACGATGAGGTCCTTGAGCCGGCCGGTGACGAGCAACTGCCCGTCGAGGACCGTCCCGAGGTCACCCGTGCGCAGCCAACTGCCGGGCGCGTCCGCGAGGGTGGCGCCGAAGACCCGTCGGCTCAGCTCCTGTTGCTGCCAGTAGCCGCGCCCCACATTGGGCCCCTGCACCCAGATCTCGCCGACCTCCCCCTCGGACAGGACGGCGTGCGACACCGGATCGGCGATCCGTACCCGCTGTCCCGCCGGGGTCCCGCAACCGGCCAGCAGGACGGCGCGGGGGTCGTCGGGCCGCGCGGTGAGCGCCTTCCCGGCGGCGAGCGCGTCCCGGTCGAGCGCGAACCGGCCGAGCGGACTCCCCGGCCGGGCGGCGCTGACGAACACGGTGGCCTCGGCGAGACCGTAGGACGGACAGTGCACGCCCGCGTCGAGTCCCTGCCCGGTGAAGGCGGCCTGGAAGCGGTCGACCGTGGTGGGGCGTACCGGCTCACTGCCGTTGAGCAGCGCGAAGACCCCGTCGAGCCGCAGCTCGGCCTTCTGCGCGTCCGTCACGGCCGAAGCGCAGTAGTCGTAGGCGAAGTTGGGGGCCGCGCTCAGTGCGCGGGGATGCGTGGAGAGCAGTCGCAGCCAGCGCGCGGGCTCCTGCAGGAACGCCACCGGGTCCATCAGTACCGACAGCAGGCCCCGCACCACCGGGGCGGCCACGCTCAGCACGAGGCCCATGTCGTGGTACAGCGGCAGCCAGCCCACGCAGGTCACTTGGTGGACGTCGGCGCCGTAGGCGGCCAGCGCCTGGCGGGCGTTGGCGACGACGTTGGCGTGCGTGATCTCCACGCCCGCGGGGGTCCGGGTCGAGCCGGAGGTGTACTGGAGGTAGGCGACGGGCTCCTCGGACGTGCGGGGCTCTCCCGCCACGGAGTCCGGGACCCGGTCCACGGCGACGACGGGGATGTCGGGGCAGAAGTCCCGTACCTCGTCCAGGAACTGACTGGTCGTCAGCACCACGGCCGGATCCGCGTCGGCCAGCACGGCCGTGAGCCGGTCGCCGTGGCCGGGGAGGCCGGGCGGATACAGCGGCACGGCGACGAGGCCGACGGCGAGCGCGCCCAGGAAGGCGGTGACGTACTCCCCGCCCTGCGGGCACAACACGGCCACCCGCGCCCCCGGTTCGGCCTCCTCGGCCAGCCGGGCGCCGACCGCGCGCATCCGAACGTCGAGGCGGCGCCAGGTCAGGGTGCGGTGGACGCCCCGCGAGTGGGGGGAGGGATGGTCGACGAAGGTGAACGCCCGGCGGTCGGGGGTGGCGGCGGCCCAGTGCCGCACGTACTCCGGCAGGCTGCGGAAGGCGGGGGCGAGCGGGGGGCGGCGGCTGTCCATCGGGGATGGCTCCTCACGTCGCGGAACTGCTTGCGGGGTGGGGCGGGGCGGTGGATCGTCGGGGGCCGGCTCTGCTCGGTCGCGGCGGTCAGGGCTCTGGGCCGGCCCACCAGGGAACAGCCGGCCTCTGCGCGCCGCGGTGGTGGAGCCGGCCGGCGGTCACAGCGGGATGTTGCCGTGCCGACGCTGCGGCATCGGGGCGCGCTTGCCGCGCAGGGCACGCAGGGCGCGGCAGATGTGGTCGCGGGTGTCGCGCGGGGCGATGACGGCGTCGACGTAGCCCCGTTCGGCCGCGAGGTAGGGCGTGCCGTGCGTGCTCTCGTACGCGGCGACGAGCCGGGTGCGCAGCGCCTCCGGGTCGGCCGCGGCGGCGAGTTCACGCCGGTGCAGGACGCCGACCGCGCCCTCGGCGCCCATCACGGCGATCCGCGCTGTCGGCCAGGCGAGGTTGATGTCGGCGCCCAGGTGCTTGGAGCCCATCACGGCATACCCGCCGCCGTACGCCTTGCGTACCACCACGGTCACCTTCGGCACCGTGGCCTCGGCGTACGCGTACAGCAGCTTGGCGCCGCGCCGGATGATCCCCGCCTGCTCCTGCCGGACACCGGAGAGATACCCCGGGACGTCCGCGAAGGTCAGCAGCGGCAGCCCGAACGCGTCGCAGAACCGCACGAACCGCGCCGCCTTCTCGGAGGCGTCGATGTCCAGCACCCCGGCCGCGTGCAGGGGCTGGTTGGCGACCACCCCGACGGGCGAGCCCTCGACGAGCGCCAGCGCGCAGATGACGTTCGGCGCGAACAGCTCCTGGATCTCCAGGAGTTCACCGTCGTCGACGACCGCCCGTAGGATCTCCCGCATGTCGTACGCCTGCCCGAGCCGGTCCGGCACGATCTCGTCGAGCGGGACTCCGGTCGGCGGCGCCACGGGCGAGTAACTCGGCGGCCGCTCAAGGTTGTTGGCGGGCAGGTACGACAGCAGATCCCGTACGGTGTCCAGCGCCTCCTTCTCGTCGGCCGCGAGGAAGTGCGCGTTGCCGTTGACGGAGTTGCTCGCCCGGGCGCCGCCCAGCTCCTCGGCGCTGGTGCGCTCCCCGGTGACCGCCTCGATGACGTCGGGCCCGGTGACGAACATGTGCGAGGCACCGTCCACCATCACGGTGAAGTCGGTGATCGCGGGGGAGTAGGCGGCCCCGCCGGCGCACGGCCCGAGCACCACCGAGATCTGCGGGATCACCCCGGACGCCTGGACGTTGCGGCGCACCAGCTCGGCGTAGAGGGCCAGCGAGGCAACCCCCTCCTGGATCCGGGCGCCCCCGCCGTCGTTGAGCCCGACGACCGGGCACCCGGTCTTCAACGCGAGGTCCATCAGCGCGACGGTCTTCTCGCCGAAGG
Organism: Streptomyces sp. NPDC047072; assembly: GCF_040643855.1. Taxonomy (NCBI): domain Bacteria; kingdom Bacillati; phylum Actinomycetota; class Actinomycetes; order Kitasatosporales; family Streptomycetaceae; genus Streptomyces; species Streptomyces sp. NPDC047072. The sequence goes on from NZ_JBEYVC010000172.1 coordinate 6,315, forward strand.
CCTCGCCCATGCTGCCGCCGAAGACCGTGGAGTCCTGGGCGAAGACACAGACGGTACGGCCGTCGACCGTGCCGTACCCGGTGACCACACCGTCGCCGTACGGTCGGCGGCCGCCGTCCCCGCCGGGCCGGGCCCGTACGAACAGGCCCGTCTCCGTGAACGAGCCCTCGTCCAGGAGCAGTTCGATCCGCTCGCGGGCACCGAACTGCCCGCGTCTTCTCGGCGCCGCCTCGGTCGTAGCCCGCTCGCGGCGGGACTCCAGCACGGTGATGCGGTCGGCGGTGCCGTCGGGCACCCGCGCCCCCGGGTCCTCGACCAGTCGGTCCCGGGATGTCGTCACCTCTAGTGTCACAGCCACCTCCGAAGTGGCCTTCGAATATGGCAGCGCGGGCCCGGCGCGCCGAGCCGAACGGCGCTCTGTTTGCCTGAGGTGAGTCCCGCGGGGCGGGTGTTCGTGCGTGCGTGACAAGCGGCGGTGGCCCGAGGTGCCCATGGGGGCCCTGTGCGCTGCATTTGAGACAACTTGGCCGGAGAGAAGGTGCAGACCTATTCCGTACGGCTGCCTTTTCGCAGGCCGTGGGAGTTCGAGATCCGACGGCGAAGTGCACGAATGAGTCAGCCCGGGGATTCGGTTCGACGGGCCGGTTGATAGTTCAACGGGGGCGCTGCAACAATCCCGGTCCTGACCAGGTCGTCACCCCGACGAATTCTGAATTCACGAATCCCCCACAGTCCGCACAGAGTTTGACTCCGGTGTGTCGACGCACGCCCGAATAGCCGGACGGCCGGCCGGTCGAAAGAGTCGGATAGCGGCGCGAAGCAGCGAAGAAGGTGCATGGTGTCACCGCACTCCATGGGGCTCGGCGGGACGCCGCACCCCTACGAATCGGGCCCCGAACAGACCGAACGGCAACTCGTGGCCCAGGAGGCCGCCTACCGGGAGATGCGCCGCGCCCACCGCCGCTTCGGCGCCCGGGCCACGGCCGGCGCGGTCGGCGGATTCCTGCTGTACGTCCTGCTGTCGAGCTTCCTGCCCGGCCTGATGAACACCCCGCTCAGCGGCCACCTGACGATCGGACTGGCCCTCGGGCTCGGGCAGTTCGTGCTGATGGGCGTCATCGTGTGGCGCTACCTCGCCCACGTCCGCACGGACGTCACCCCGGTGGTGCGCGGGCTGCGCGGACTGGCCCGCCATCACGAGACCGTCTCCCGGGAGCGGTCCGCCTTCGAGACCCGTACCGCCCCGCGCGGCGAGGAGTACCGCCCGTGGTGAGGACCGCCGCCTCCGTCACGGACCGCCTCAGCCTCCAGCTGACGCTCGTCCTCTTCCTGTCCGTGGTCGTCGTGACCCTGTTCACCGCGCTGCTCACCGCGCCCCAGCGCGACGAGATCGGCGAGTTCTACCTCGGCAACCGCACCATGTCACCGCTGCGCAACGGCCTGGCGATGTGCGGCGACTACCTCTCCGCCGCGACCCTGCTGGGCAGCACCGGCCTGGTCGCCCTCACCGGCTACGACGGACTGCTCTACCTGTGCGGCACCGCGGTCGCCTGGATGATGGTCCTGCTGATGATCGCCGAACCCCTGCGCAACAGCGGCAAGTTCACCCTCGGCGACACCCTGGCGGACCGTCTGCCGCGCCGGCAGCGGCCGGTCCGGCTGGCCCTATCCCTGTGCACGCTGACCATCACCACCCTCTACCTGGTCGCCCAACTCGTGGGCAGCGTCGCCCTGTTGACCCAGTTCACGGGCGAGCCCAGCTCCGCCACCCGCACCCTGTGCGTGGTCGTCATCGGGACCATCGTCATCGTCTACGCGGCCATCGGCGGTATGCCCGGCGCCACCTTCATCCAGGTCATCAAGGCGGTCATGCTGATCGTCGGTGTCACCGTGACGGCCGTGATGGTGCTGCACCGCTTCGACTGGAACATCGACAGCCTGCTCGGCGCCGCCGCGGACAACAGCGGCATGGGGCAGCGGTTCCTGGAGCCGGGGCTGCGCTACGGCGGCAGCACCACCAGCAAACTCGACTTCTTCAGCCTCCAGTTGGCCATCGTCTTCGGCCTCGCCGCACTCCCGCACGTGATGATGCGGCTGCTCGCCCCGAAGTCCGTGGACGTCCTGCGCACCTCGGTCGTCTGGGCGACGGGCCTGGTCAGCTTCGTCTGCCTGGCGGCCGGTGTGCTGGGCCTCGGCGCCACCGCGATCGTCGGCCGCGACACCGTCGCGCAGACCGACCGCAAGGGCGACGCCGCCGTCCTGATGCTGGCGCACGAGCTGGGCGGCGCCGTCCTGACGGCCCTCCTGTCCTGTCTGGCCTTCGTCACGCTCCTGGCGGTCGCCGCCGGGCTCATGCTGGCCGCCGCCTCCTCCGTCGCCCACGACCTCTACGGCGAGGTGATCCGCAAGGGCCGGGCGAAGGAGACCGAGGAACTGGCCGTGGCCCGGCTCTCGGCGGCCGTCATCGGCATCCTCAGCATGCTGCTCGCCCTGATCTCCTGGGGTGTCAACACCGCGACCCTCGCCTTCCTCGCCTTCGCGATCGCCGCCTCCGCCATCCTCCCCACCCTCGTCTACAGCCTCTTCTGGCGGCGCTTCACCGCCCAGGGCGCCCTCCTCAGCCTCTGCGGCGGCCTGCTCTGCTCGGTCCTCCTCGTGGTCTTCTCCCCGGTCGTCTCCTCGACGTCCGGCTCGCTGTACCCGGACGCCGATTTCGCCTGGTTCCCGTTGCAGAATCCCGGAATCGTCTCCATCCCCGCCGGATTCCTCCTCGGTTGGCTGGGTTCGGTCCTCAGCCGTCCCGAACCGAAAGAGACATACGAGGACTTCGAAGTACGAACCCTCGTCGGCGTCGACTAGCCCATTTCCCGGGGACTTTGGAGAACTCTGTGGCGAACACGTGGATATTTCGTCAACGGCAGATCATTGCTTGCGGCGGCAACTCCCGTGCAGTAATTAGGTGAAGCATGAACCTGTTCAACCGTGGCACCTCGTTCCGTCGCGCGGACCGCGCGGAGCGCGCCGTCGTTCCCCCGCCCCCCACCGGGTCGCCGGCCGCTGCCACAGCACTTCTTCCCGATCCTGGGCTGGCGGCCCTGACCGGGGAATGGGCGATCGACCCCGCACACAGCAGGATCGGGTTCTCCGTACGGCACGCCATGGTGACCACCGTGCGCGGCGCGTTCGCGGAGTACCAGAGCCGCCTGTACTTCGACGGCCGTGACCCGGCCCGCTCCCAGGCGGAGATCATCGTGTCCACCGGCAGTGTCGACACCGGCGTCGAGCAGCGCGACGCCCACCTCGCGGGCCGGGACTTCCTGGATTCCCGTACGTACCCGCGGATGCGTTTCGTCAGCACCGCGGTGGAGGCCGTGGAGTCCGACGTCTACCGCATGACGGGCGACCTCACCATCAAGGACACCACCCGTCCCGTGGTCCTGGAACTCACCTACATAGGCACGGTCACCGACCCCTTCGGCTACCAGCGGGCCGGATTCGACGGCACCACCACCATCAACCGCTCCGAATGGGGCCTGACCTACAGCACCAAACTCGCCGAGGGCGGCGCCATGGTCAGCGAGAAGGTACGGCTCCAGCTCGACATCGCCGCCATCCGCACACCCCCGGCCGGCTGACGGCCGTAGAGAAGAAGCGGGCCACGGCCGGGCGGAGTTCGCCCGAGTCTGTGGCCCGCCCTGTGCGTGCCTACCGCTTGCGCACCAGCCCCGCGAGGTAACGCCACAGGGAGGAGCGCGGTCGTACGGCCTCGTCGTCCGCACCGGACTCCTCCGGCGACGCCGCGACGGGCGAGGCCGTCGGCCCGGTCGTGGGTACGGCGGCCGTGTCGGAGACGGTGTAGCGCACCGGCAGTGAGCGCAGACCGCGCATGAACGGCGAGGAGCGCCAGGGCAGTTGGTCGACCGGTAGGGACAACTCCAGCTCCGACAGCCGCTCGAAGAGACGGCTCACGCCGATCGCCGCCGCACCGCCCGCGAGTTCCCTGGCCGGACACTGCCGGGGACCGGCGCCCCAGGCCAGATGGGCGCGGGTGCTGATCGTCGAGTCGTCGCTGAGCTTCGCCGCGAAGTGCGGGCAGGCGTGCGCGGCGCCCACGGACACCCACACCGGATCGCCCGCCGCGATGGTGTACTCGCCGAGCCGGGTGTCGGCCACCGGGAACCGCGGGACGAAGTTGACCAGCGGCGGCTTCTGCATCACCACCCGGTTCATCGTCTCCCGGATCAGCCCCGCCGACAGGCTGGCGCTCGCCGGGAGGTTGCCGGTGATCACCTCGACGACCGTGTTGGAGATGAGGATGCCGACGTGGTCGGAGGTCATGCCCAGCAGCATCATCAGCTCACGGGACAACTCCTCGACGCTCAGGTCGGGATGGGCCGCCAGCAGATAGGAGGGGAAGTCGTCGCCGGGCTGTCTCATCTTCGACTCGCCCAGCTCGGAGAGCGCCCCGAGGAGCCGCTCCAGGGCGGGCCCGGCGTCCGGACCCGCGTCGAGGATCCGCCACATGTCCATCAGCGCGTCGTCGTGCTGCGAGCCAGGGAAGCCGAGCAGATGACTCGCGACCATCAGCGGCAGTGGCCGGGAGAACTGCGCGGACAGATCCGCCCACCCCGTACGGCCGCCCTGGGTGAAGAGCGTGATCAGCTCGTCCGCGTCGCGCGTGATCTTCGCCTTGAGCAGCCGGGCCTGCGGATGCCGCGGGTCCTGGAACGGCCGGAGCGCGGAGTCCCACGCCACCCGCAGCCTCCGGTACCCCTCGCCGCCCTGGATCAGCACGTGGTTGACATCCAGCGAGGGCGCGAGCGGCCAGTCCGCGGGCAGCCGGCCCTCCCGGCGCGCCCGCCAGTTCTCCAGCCCCTTCGGCCACCCCCGGTCGTCGCGCAGCACCTCCAGCGCCTCCTCGTAGCCGAGCACGAGCCAGACCGGCACCCCGAGCAACTCCACCGGCGCGACCGGACCGTGGGTCTGCCGCAGCCGCTCGTACACGAGAGCCGGATGCCGTTCGTAGTCGCGGGTCATGAGCGGTTCGAGGCTCATCTCCTCCAGCGACACGTGGTCGGCTGCCGACTCGCTGCTCAGTGGGGAACCCATGGCTTCCTTCCTCGGTCAGGCGCTACCACAGAGTAATGTCACCGACCGCAATGTCCGCACGGCGGGGTGTGATCATAGCCATGGGCCGCCCGAGTTGAACCCCGAGAAGTTCCGAACGCCGAACGGCACCATCCGAGGACGGTGCCGTTCGACGGTGAAGTCCCTTGCTACGGGGTCCACTTGACGTTCGGGTTCACATTGCCGGTCCAGTTGAAGATCGCCATGTTGTCCCAGCCGTTGCCGCTGCCCGAGATGTCGGTCGGGTCCCAGCCGTTGCCGGTCACCGCGTACCAGGTGGGCTCCCAGTAGAAGACGCCGATCGCGCCGTTGCTGCGCGCCGCGTTCTGCACGGCGGTGAAGTTGTCGGCCTGCCCCTGCCAGGTGAGCGGGTAGCCCGAGCAGCCGGTCGTGATGGAGTTGGCGGTGCTGTCCGCGTTGGCCGAGGTGAACGGGTAGGCCGTCTCGGCGATGATGACGTCCTTGCCGTACCGCGACTTCATGTCGGCCACGACACTGCCCATGTTGGCGATCGTGCCGTGCCACGGGCAGTAGTAGGACAGCCCGGTGATGTCCCAGCTGACACCCTTGGCCTTGATGCCGTCGTAGAACCAGCGGGCGTTGGCGTCACTGTCGGCGTCGGCGGTGTGGATGATCACCTGGGTGGAGCTGTTGCACGCCTTGGTCGCGTTGTATCCCGACTTCAGCAGCAGGCTGAGGTTGGTGAAGTCGTTGTTGACGACCTTGCCCTCGTTCCACAGCATGCCGACGTTGATCTCGTTGCCGATCTGCACGCTGTCCGGGGTGGTGCCCTGCGACTTGAGGCTGTTGCAGACGTCGTACGTGTAGTTGTAGACGTCGGTCTGCAGCTGGCTGATGGTGTGGCCGGCCCAGGCCGCGGGCTTGTTCTGGTTGCCCGGGTCCGCCCAGGTGTCGGAGTAGTGGAAGTCGACGAGCAGTTTCAGGCCCTTGGCCTTCACCGTCTTCGCGTACGCCAGCACCTTGGCCTTGTTGTTGTAGCCGCTGACGGGGTTGTTCCAGATCCGCAGGCGGACGTAGTTGACGCCCATGCCCTTGAGGATGTCCAGCGGGTCCTTGGCGGTGCCGCTCGCGTCGTAGTACTTGGCGCCGAGGTCGAGGGCCCGCTGGGCGGTCGACACGTCGGCGCCGAGCATGGTGAGCGAGCCGGCGGCCGACGCGGTCGTCGGCGTGGTGAGCAGGGATGCGGGCAGTGCGAGGGCCGCGAGGAGCATGGCGGCCCTCACGAGGCGGCGCGGACCTTTGACGGTCATCCCGACCTCCTTGTCTGACATGACCATGGGGATGTGCTCTGTGATCGTTCACAGTAGGAGACGATTTCAGTGCTGTAAATACGTGTGTCAGCTGCATTTCTTCTAGGTGTACGTACACAGACAGGGCTGCGCCTGAACTCCGTGTTATGCGTGTCGCGCATAGCCGGTGCGAGCTGAGTGATACATTCCGCGCCATGCGGATGACGCTTGACGAGCGGGTGAGATCGGCGGTCGCCGCCCTCCTGTACGCGACCGGGGAGTCGCAGACGGACCTGGCCGGCGCGCTGGGTGTCAGCCAGGCACAGGTGAGCCGCCGTCAGTCCGGCAGCGCCGCCTGGAGCCTGGCCGACTGCGACGCGGTCGCCGCGCACTACGGCATCGACGCGCTCGACCTCCTCGCGGGACCCACCCGGGCCACCGAGATGCTTCCGGTGAGCCGCCGTCGGATCGCCGGAGGAGTGCGATGAGCGACTTCGACGCGATCGACGCGCTGCTCGCCGAGGCCCGGCAGGAGACGCCGCTGCCGCCCGCCGAGGAGCGGCGCGCCCTGCGCGAGGGGCTGAACGTCTCGCGCCCCCAGCTCGCCAGGGCACTGAGTGTCAGCCCGTCGACCGTCGCGGGATGGGAGTCGGGGCGCGACCCGAGCGGCGAAGTGCGGGACAAGTACGCGTACTTCCTCGACGGGGCGCGGACGAAGCTGGCGGCCGCCGAGGAAACGCCGAGCGGGGAAGCGGCCGTAGAGGAAATGGCCGTTGGGGAAACGGCCGAGGGGGATCCGGCCGTCGAGGACGACGACCTCCTGCCCGAGCCCCAGCCCTGCGTCCTGTGCGGGCAGCCGGCCCGCCACCAGGTCGAGGGGTTCCCGCAGCACCTGGACCCCGCGGAGTGCGGTACGGCCGACGTCGTACCGGAGAAGGAGCCCTCCCCGGAGCCGCCGAAGCCCGCCGCGTGGCCGGTGAAGGTCGTCCCCGTCGGCCGCCGGGTCCAGGCCGGCGACCCGCCGGACCTCATCGCCTCCGCCGTGTCGAGCGTGCTCGCCCAGCACGCGGGCGATGTCGACAAGGCGACCGCGGCCCTGGTCAAGCGGGCGATCCCGGACGCGATGGAGTTGCTCGACGACAGCCGCAAGGGCGGCCGCTACGACGTCGTCGCGCACCCGTGGCTGCCGGACATCCTGCGCAAGCAGACCGCGCGGGGCGCCGACCAGATCTGGGAGGCCAGGCCCAAGTGGACCAGGCCCGAACTCCCGCCCGGCGAGCACGAGGTGACCGCGCTGGACGTCAACGGCGCCTATCTGTCCGCGCTCAAGACGCACCTGCCCATCGGCCAGCTGGAGCACTCCACCGGCGGCGCCCACGACCGCCGCCGCTCCGGTGTCCACCTGATCACCCCGGCCGACTGGGAGCACGACGCCTACCTCCCCAACCCGCTCGGCAGCCGGGACGAACCCGGCCCGCTGTGGGTGACCGAGCCGACCCTGCGCCTGCTGCTGCGCCTCGCGGGCCCCAAGTACGGGCTCTGCGAGCCGCCGGAGATCCACGAGTCCTGGACCTCGGGGGCCACCGAGAACCTCTTGGAGAAGTTCCGCATCGCCCTCAAGGACGCCCGCGACCGGGCGATCGCCGAGGGCGACGAGGTGACACTGGAGTACGTCAAGGCCATGTACAGCAAGTTCGTCTCCACGCTGGGGGAGTCGAACTACAACCGGGAGCTGTACCGCACCGACTGGATGCACCTGATCCGCTCCCAGGCCTTCGTCAACCTGTGGTGGAAGGCGCACCGCGCCTACGACGAGGGCCTCATGGTCGTCCGCGCGATGGGCACCGACGAACTGCACGTCATCGGCGACTGGCGGGCGGTGTTCGCCGAGGGGCGCGGGGTCACCGAGGTGAAGGTCAAGGACGTGTACCCGGTCGGCACGGCCGAGGGGCCGGAAGAGGCCGGGGAGCGGTAGCCTCGCCTTGTCCTGCGATGCAGGTCAGCGGGATCGGACCGTCGGCGGCGGACGTTGAGGAGATCGGGTGCCGGAGCGCAACATCGAGTTCGGGAAGTACGGGGCCCGGGGCATCAGGGGCCACGAGGCCGTGGCCCGGCAGCTCGACTCGCTGGCGAGTTTCGTGGCGACCCCGATCACCGTGCGCCGCGGCCTGCTGGCCCGCCTCCACTACCTCACCCGCACCGACCACGCCCGCGCCGGCGCCCGCGAGGCCGGACTGACCGTCACCGACCGTACGCTCAGGGCCTGGCTGGAGGGCACGCGCAGTCCGTCGAGGCGGAACCTGGAGAAGATCGAGTCCGCGTACCGCACCGTGCGCCGCCAGAACGTCGCCCGCTACCTGCTCGTACGGCTGACCCGCGAGGGCCGCGGCACCCGCGTCGAGTTCCATCCCCTCAACCAGAGCCAGGTCCCGCGCCCGCACCAGCGGGCGATCGAGTTCCGTACCCTCAACGTCCGCCACTGGGACCGGATCGTCCGTGCCTGGGCGGCCGGCGACGACGCGGCCCTCGACGACGCCTGGGTCAACGACGTCGTGGTCGACCTCGGCAGCCAGTGGGGCGAGTACGAGTTCGTGACGGCGATCGGCTTCGCGGCCTGAACGGCCTGCACCCGAAAACGACTTGCTCCTCGGGACGGCCCGCCGTGCATGATGATCAGCATGGTCGACGCACCGGCATTCCTCCGTCCGTTCCTCACCGAACCCCGCCTCAGCGGCCTGACCCTCGCCCCCGACGGCACGCGTCTGGTCGCCACCGTGGACGTCCTCGACGAACAAGGGGCCGGGTACGTCCCGGAGTTGTGGGAGGTGGACCCGTCCGGTGAGCGCGAGGCCCGGCCCGTGGCCGGGACCGCGCAGGGCGACGCCGCTCCCGCCTTCGCCGCCGACGGCACCCTGCTGTTCCGCTCCGATCGCGGGGAGTCCGACGGCCCCGCCGTGTGGGCACTGTCCCGGGGCGGCGAGCCCGAACCGGTCGCCCGCCACCCCGGCGGGATATCCGCCTTCGCCGCCGGCGGCCCCTCCGGCACCCTCGCCTACACCGCCGCCCTGCTCCCGGGAGCCGTCGACGCCGAGTCCCACGGCGAACTGCTCGAAGCGCGCCGACGCGCCAAACTCTCGGCGATCCTCTACGAGGACACCGAGACCCGCGGCTACGGCGGCGACCTCGGCCCCGCCGAACCGCACACCTTCGTCCAGCGCGCCGACGCCTCCGTCGACGCCGGCGGCCAGGGCCTCGCGGGCGAGGGCGACATGGCCCTCTCCCCGGACGGCACGACGGTGGCCTACACCCGGGCGCCGAGCTTCGACGCACCGGACACCAACGTCGCGGTGCTCGCCGACGCGACGAGCGGCACCGAGCGCCGGACCTTCTCCCGCCCCGGCTACCAGTACTACCGCCCCGCGTTCACCGCCGACGGATCGGCCCTGATCTGCGAGCGCCAGCGGGAGCAGACGTACGACACGGCGTGGGAGGTCACCCTCGTCGCCCTCGACCCGGACACCGGCGCGGAGACCGACCTCCTCCCGGACTTCGACAACTGGCCCTGGCCCGGCCGGGCGGTCCCCTCGCCGGTCCCGGGTGACGCCACCCTGTGGTTCACCGGGGACGAGCAGGGCCACACCCCCGTCTTCCGGCGCGAACCGGACGGCACGATCACCCGTCTCACCGCGTCCGGCGCCTACTCCACGCTGTGCGTGTCCCCGGACGGCAACACCCTCTACGCCCTGCGCGGCCACATCGACAGCCCGAGCCGGGTCGTACGACTGGACGCCACCGAGCCCGACCAGCAACCCGTGTACCTCAAGGCGCCGGGCGCCCTGCCGGAGGTCCCCGGCACGCTGACCGAGGTGCACACCGTGGCGGACGACGGCTGCCCCCTGCGCGGCTGGCTCGTCCTGCCCGAGGGCGCCTCGGCCGAGCGTCCGGCGCCGCTGGTCGTCATGGTCCACGGGGGACCGCAGGGGTCCTGGAGCGGCTGGTCCTGGCTGTGGAACCCCTGGCTGTTCGCGGACCGCGGCTACGCCGTCCTGCTGCCGGACCCGGCCCTGTCCAGCGGATACGGGCAGCGCATGCAGGAGCGCAGCCTCGACGGCTACGGCGGCCGCCCCTACGACGACGTCATCGCGCTGACCGACACGGCCCTGGCCCGCGCCGACCTCGACGCGACCCGGACCGCCCTCGCCGGCTGGTCCTACGGCGGCTACCTCGCCAACCGCACCGCGACACGCACCGACCGCTTCCGGGCGATCGTCTCGCACGCCGGGATCTGGAACGTGGACACCTTCCAGACGGACACGTACATGCACGCGTACTACCGCAAGATCTACGGCGATCCGCGCGGCGAGCGCGAACGGTACGACGCCGACTCGCCGCACCGCGACGCGGCGAAGCTGTCGACGCCGATGCTGCTCGTGCACGGCGGCCAGGACTCCCCGGTGCCGCTCGCCCAGTCGCGGGCGCTCCACCACGAACTCCTGCGCCGGGGCGTACCCGTGAAGTTCCTCCTCTTCCAGGACGAGGGGCACTGGATCGGAGCCCCGAACCACGTCCACGTCCTGTACGAGACGGTGCTGGCCTTCCTCGACCAGTACGTGCTCGGACAGGAGTGGCGGCGGCCGGAGCTCCTGTGACCCGTCAACTCCCCGGAGTGAGACGGAGGGTGAGGATCTGGAAGGGGCGCAGCGTCAACTCGACACCGTCCGCGGTGCGTTCGTGGCTCGCCGGGTCCTCCAGGGGGCGCTCAAGCAGATCGGTCGCGGTGACCGACGCGAGGGGGAAGGGCGTGGTGAGGGTCGCGCGGGCCCGGGTGCCCCGGGACTCGTAGAGCCGGACGACGACGTCCCCGCCGCGGTCGTCGGCCAGCTTGACCGCTTCCACGATCACGCCCTCGTGGTCGACCGAGACCAGCGGGGCGACCGTCTCGCTGCCCGGCAGGGTCCGCTCGGGCAGGTTGAAGCGGTAGCCCTCGCGGGTCGCGTCGGCCACGTCGGCGCCGATCACCAGCGCGTAGCCGAGCCGGTGGACGCCCTGGTCCTGGTCGGGGTCGGGGAAGCGGGCCGAGCGCAGCAGGGAGAGCCGGACCGTGGTCGTCGTCCCGCCGTCGGCGCGCACGTCACGGGTGACGTCGTGGCCGTAGGAGGAGTCGTTGACCAGGGCGGCTCCCCAGTCGGGCTCGCCGACGTGCAGGAAGCGGTGGGCGCACACCTCGAACTTGGCCGCGTCCCAACTGGTGTTGGTGTGGGTCGGGCGCTCGACATGACCGAAGGGAATCTCGGCTGTCGAGTGCGCGGCCCGCACGTCCAGCGGGAAGGCGGCCTTGAGGAGCTTCTCCTTCTCGTGCCAGTCGACGACCGTGTCGATCACCGGCCCACAGGAACCGGCGGGCAGCGTCAGGGTCTGCTCGACGCGCGAGTCGCCGAAGGCGCGGACCACGTGGACGCCGTCGTCGGTCGCCGTGACGGACTCGGCGTCCGTGAGGTCGCGGACGGTGTTGCGGTAGAAGACGTCGATGTCCCAGGCGTCCCACTGGTTGGGGAAGTCCTGGTGCAGCTGGAGCAGGTTGCCGACCGCGCCGGGCGCGAGGGCCTCGCGGCCCGCCGTGAGGTCGTACGCGGAGGTGATCAGACCGCGGGAGTCGATCACGATCCGGACCAGCCCGTTGTCCAGGACGAATCCGTCTCCTTCCGCGACCGGCGCCACCGGAGCATCGGCCTCCGTACGCGGGCCGGCGCCCAGTGCCGCGACCCCGCCCCGGGCGTGCGGCGCCGCGTTGAAGACGACCGTGCCGTCGGGCGGACCGGCCAGTGCCCGCTGGGCCGTGCCGATCAGCTCCTCCAGCTCCCGGGCCACGGCCGCGTACGTCTCCTCGGCCTCGCGGTGCACCCAGGCGATCGACGTGCCGGGCAGGATGTCGTGGAACTGGTGCAGCAGCACCGTCTTCCACAGCCGGTCCAGCGCCTCGTACGGGTAGGGGTGACCGCGGTGCACGGCGGCCGTCGCCGCCCACAACTCGGCCTCGCGCAGCAGGTGTTCGCTGCGCCGGTTGCCCTGCTTGGTCGCCAGCTGGCTGGTGAGTGTGCCGCGGTGGAACTCCAGGTACAGCTCCCCGGACCACACGGGAGCGCCGCCGTTCGCCTCGTACTCCTCGTGCGCCCGCCGGAAGAACTCCACGGGCCCCTCGATCTCGATCCGCGCCGAGCCCTCCAGGTCCCGCAGACGCTCGGCGCGGGACAGCATCTCGCGGGTGGGGCCGCCGCCTCCGTCGCCGTACCCGAAGGGGATCAGTGAGCTGTTGGAGCCCGCCTTGTCCTGGAAGTTCCTTACGCTGTGCGCGACTTGGTCGCCGGAGAGGTCGCCGTTGTAACTGTCGACGGGCGGGAAGTGGCTGAAGATCCGGGTGCCGTCGATGCCCTCCCACCAGAAGGTGTGGTGCGGGAACTTGTTGGTGGTGTTCCAGGAGATCTTCTGGGTGAGGAACCAGCGCACCCCGGCCAGCTTCATCAGCTGCGGCAGGGCCGCGTTGTAGCCGAAGGTGTCCGGCAGCCACATCTCCTCGGTCTCGACGCCGAACTCCTCCAGATAGAACCGCTTTCCGTGCACGAACTGCCGCACCAGCGCCTCGCCGCCGGAGATGTTGGTGTCGGGCTCCACCCACAGGCTGCCGGTCGGCAGGAACTGCCCGGTCTTCGCCTTCTCCTGGGTCCGCGCGTACACCTCGGGCCGGTGCTCCTTGAGCCAGGCGAGTTGCTGCGCCTGGGACATGACGAACTTGAACTCCGGGTGGTCGTCCATCAGTTGGGTGACGTTGGAGACGGTCCGCGCCACCTTGCGCACGGTCTCGCGCAGCGGCCACAGCCAGGCCGTGTCGATGTGTGCGTGGCCCACCGCCGAGACGCGGTGCGCGCTCGTGTGCGCGGGCGAGGCGAGGGCGGGGGCGAGTGCGGCCCGGGCGGCGGCCGCGGTGCCGCCGATGTCCTGGAGGTCGACGGCGTCCAGGGCGAGTTCCACGGCCCGCAGGAGCTGCCAGCGGCGCGGGGATTCGGGCGACAGCTCGGGCATGAGCTGCTGCAACACCTCCAGATCCTGGACGAGTTCATGCACGTCTTGGTCGAACACGGCGAGATCCAGCCGCCGCAGCCGGTACAGCGGCTCACCCGGATCGGCCGCCGGGTCACCGAGCCACGGCGCCCGTCCGCCCACCGAGGTGGGGCCGAAGGTGAGCTCGTCGGGGGCGGTGTGCATGACGACCGGGTTGGCGGCGGCCTCGATGTAGGCCGTGAACTCCTCGCCGCCGTCGGCCTGTTCGGCGACGGGCAGCCAGAGGTTGCGCGGGTTGAGCGCCTTCACCGCGGTGCCGTCGGGCCGGTAGACCAGCCCCTCCGCGGAGAAACCGGCCGAGTGCGTGGCGAACCCGAGGTCCAGGACCGCCTCGACCCGCTCACCGGCCCACTCGGCGGGAACGCTGCCCGTGACCTTGAACCAGCTCGTGGACCAGGCCGGACCCCACCACGCGCCGACCCCCGTCGGACGGTAGGGCGCGGCGAGGCCCTCCCGGACCGGGACCGGCTCGCCGGAGACGTTCCAGACCTCCACGTCCAGGGGGACGGCCCGGGCGTGCACGGCGGGGCGTATCCGCTCGTTCAGCACGCGGGCGAGCCGCTGTTCGGTGACGTCGCGATCGTTGTGCATGGGGTGCCTTTTCTCCGTACAAGTGCCGTACAGGTGGGGGGTCTCAGCCCTTGAGCGCGCCGCCGAGCGCGAAGCCGCCGCCCAGCTTGCGGGCCAGCAGCAGATAGAGCATCACGACGGGCAGCGAGTAGATCAGCGAGAACGCCGACAACTGGCCGTACTGCGTCTGGTCGTGGGCGCTGAGGAAGGTGAACACGCTGACGGACGCGGGGAGTTTCTCCGGTGACAGCAGCAGGATGAAGGGGACGAAGAAGTTCCCCCACATGCCGATGAACGTGAAGATGGTGACCACGACGACCCCGGGCCGCATCAGCGGCAGCACCACCCGCCACAGCACCTGCATGGTGTTCGCGCCGTCGATCCGGGCCGCCTCCTCCAGGACGATCGGCACGCCGTCCATGAAGTTCTTCATCAGCCAGATCCCGAACGGCAGCGCGGACGCGGCCAGGAAGAGCGTGGTGCCCGGCATCGAGTCGATCAGGTTGACCTGCACGAACATGCTGTAGACCGGGATCATCACCGCGGTGATCGGCAGCCCGGTCGAGAACAGGATCGTGTACAGGAACGGCCGGCGCACCCGGGAGCGGTAGCGCGAGAGCGGATACGCGGCGAGCACCGAGGCGACCACGGTCACCGCCGTGCCGAAGCCGCACAGCAGCAGGCTGTTGAGCATCGGCCGGTAGGTGGTGTCGACGTTCAGGACCGCGTCGAAGTTGGAGAACGTCAGCGACGACGGCCACTGGAGGCGGAAGGTGTTGGTGTGCGTCACCGAGGCGAGGATCATCCACAGCAGCGGCAGCACGTACAGCACCGACACGGCCAGCAGGACGAGGTTGATCACCACGCGCCCCGGCCGCATCCGGCGCCCGCGCGGGGAGTTGGCGGTCGCGGGCACCTTGTCGACGGTCGCGGCGGGCGGGGTGGCTACGGCGGCCATCACGCGTCCTCCAGTTTCAGCAGCCGGATGTACACGACGGAGAACAGGGCGCCGACCACCAGCAGCACCAGCGCGATGGCGGTGCCGTAGCCGATCAGGCTGTTCTGGAAGGCCTGTTGGTACATGAAGATCGGCAGGGTCTCGCTCTTGTTGCCCGGTCCGCCGCGGGTCATGGTGTAGATCAGGCCGAAGACGGAGAGCGTCTGGAGCGTGATCAGCATCAGGTTCGTCAGGATCGACGGCCTGATCACCGGCAGCACCACCCGCCACAGCCGCTGCCATGGCCCCGCGCCGTCCATCTCGGCCGCCTCCACCAGCTCTTGGGGCACGTCGTTGATGGCAGCGGTGAAGACCATCAGCGAGAAGGCGGTGCCGCGCCACACATTGGCCAGACACACGGCGAGGATCGGCGCCGTGTACAGCCAGTTCTGGGTCGGCAGATGCAGCGCGTCCAGCAGGGAGTTGAGCGAGCCCTGGTCGTAGAAGAAGGCGTACATCAGATAGCCGGCGACCACCTCGGGCAGCACCCAGGCGGCGATGACGACCGCGCTGACCACCGACCGGACCGGCTTGGTGGCCTTCTGCATCAGGACGGCCAGCGCGAGACCGAGGGTGTTCTGGCCGATCACCGCCGAGCCGACCACGAACACCAGGGTCAGCCACATCGCGTTGAGGAAGTCGGTGTCCTCGAACGCCCGCGTGAAGTTGTCGAAGCCGACGAAGTTCGTGCCGGACGCGCCGGTGAGCTGCATGTCGGTGAACGCGTAGTACACGCAATACGCGATCGGGCCCGCCAGGAAGACCACGAGGAGCACCACGGCCGGGACCGTCGGCAGGCCCCAGATGATCCCGTCGTTCATCGCGCTCGGACCGCTCTACCTGCTGATGACCGACCTTCAACTGGTCGACAACCGGCTGGGGTTGATC
>NZ_JBEYVC010000173.1:0-22261 GCF_040643855.1 Streptomyces sp. NPDC047072
GGTGGCTGACCGGGTCGAGGCCGCGGCGATCGAGATCGCGCGGCGCTGACGGTGGTCCCCGACATCTCCACCGGCAGCCGCACGTACGGACTCCTCAACTACCTCTACGGCCCCGGCCGCCGCGAAGAACACACCGATCCGCACCTCGTCGCAGCCTGGATGCCCGAACTCGCCCCCGACCCCGGACGCGACCCGTCCGCCACGCTCAAGCAACTCACCGACCGACTCGACCTCCCCGTCCTCGCCCTCCCGAAGGACCGGCGACCGGCCCGGCACGTGTGGCACTGCCCCGTCCGCACCGCTCCCGGCGACCGCCGCCTCACCGACGCCGAGTGGGCCGAGGTCGCCCGTCGCATCGTCCACGCCACGGGCATCGCCGAACACGGTGACGACAAGGCCTGCCGGTGGATCGCCGTACGTCACGCCGACGACCACATCCACCTCGTCGCCACCCTCAAGCGCGAAGACGGACGTAGTCCCCGCCGCCACGAAGACGGCATCCGCGCCCAGGCCGAATGCCGCAAGATTGAGAAGGAGTTCGGCCTGCAGATCCTCAACGGCGGCGACCGCACCGCCGCCCAGCGCCCCACCAGCGCCGAACGCTCCAAGGCCGAGCGAACCGGCCGGGCCGAGACACCCCGCGAGACCCTGCGGGAGAGCGTCCGCCACGCCCTGGCCGGCGCCGCCGGCGAGGAGGAGTTCTTCCGCCGCCTCGCCGAGGCCGGCCTTCGGGTCGAACAGCGCATCGCCCCGTCCGGCGACACCCTCGGATACAAGGTCGCCCTCCCCGGCGACCGCAACCGCGACGGCGAACCCATCTGGTTCTCCGGCTCCAAACTCGCCCCGGACCTCTCCCTCCCCAGGATCCGCCAGCGCCTGGACGCCGGACGACCCGACGACGAACCCGTCACGGATCATGGTGACGAACGAGTACTTCCCCCGGCCCGCGCCCGGCGCCAGGCAGTCCCGGCCGCCGAACGAGCGGCGTCGATCCTCCATGGGGACGATGACGAAGACTCTGCCGCCCAACTCGTCGGCGCCGGCGAACTCCTCGACGCCATTGCCCAGACCGCCCCGGTCTCCACCCGCAAGGAACTCGTCGAGGCCGCCCGCGCCTTCGAACGCGCCACCCGTTCCCACGTCCGCGCCGAGCGGGCCGACAACCGGGCTGTTCGCGCCGCTGCTCGCGGCATCATCCGCGCCGGCAGCGCCCTCGGCAAAGGCGAAGACGGCGGCGCCACCGCGATGGTCCTGTCCACGATGGTCCTCGTCACCATCGCCGCCGCGCGCTGGCACTCCGCCCGTGGCCACGCCCAGCAGGCAGCCGCCGCCCAACGAGCCGCACAACACCTGCGCAGCGCCTACCGATCGGCCGCCACTGCTCCGATGAACACGATGCGCGAGCACGGTCGACGCCTCCCCGAACCCGTACGAGAGCGGTACGCCGGCACTCTCGAAACCGCCCTGCCCGACCAAGCCGACGCGATACGCCAGGAACCCGGCTGGGACGCCCTCGCCGCCACCCTGAACCAGGCCGAGCGCGCTGGACACGACCCCGAAGCCCTGCTTCAGCAGGCCGTCGAGTGGCGCGAACTGGAAACCGCCGACAGCGTCACCGACGTCCTCGTCTGGCGACTGCGACGCATCGCCAACCTCCCCGCCACCATGGCGCCACCGCGCGCAAGCACGGACACTCGGGCGGCGCAGTCACGCTCTCACCCATCCCTGCCACCGTCACCCGAGGCGTCGGCCGTGACCCACCGTGCGGACCCACACCCCCGAGGACCAAGGCGCTGAGCAGCGCAAAGAGCTGGACATCGACGGCCGGCGCCTGTTAGGGCTGGTTGACATGGAGAAGGAGACAATGCAGGTACTCGACGAAGGCCTCCACCCTCAGAGAACCGTTCTGCCGGAGACGGCCCTCGGTGACGACCCCCTGCGGCGCCTCCAGGAGGAGACACAACTCGGCGACGGCGCCATCGGCCTCCGCGCCACCACCCACCCCGAGGAAATCGTCATCACCGGGATCCCGGTGATGTGCCCGCGGTGCGGCGCCCGGCGCGACTGGATGGTCATCTGCGACCGCAACGAGCTCAGCATCCGCTGCCGCTGCGCACACCAGTGGGTCGAGCGCGAACTGACCCGCGCGGACTACGAGGCGATGATCGACGTCGGCGGCCAGGACTACCCGAACTTGGAGGCAGCGGCACAGGCCGCGGGTTACGACGGCACGCTCGCCGGCAGCTATCTGGCTGAACCCAGATCCGAATAGAGCGACCAAGCACCGTGGACGCCGCCCAGTGGCCTCTCAGACTGTAGCCGCGCAGTCCCCGCTCCATGACATGGCCGGTGCACTGGGGGATCCTACACATCGTAGTCGGGGACGAATTTGACGATGTGATCCCTTAGTGTGTCGTGGAACTTCTCCTTTAGCGCTTTAACCTGCTTGATGGCTGGCAGCATTGTGCTCCCACACTCGCCTGTGCTTCTTCAGATACCTCACCGAGCCAGGGCTCTGCCCGTTGCTAAAGATCTCTAGAACCATGAGCCGAATATGGAGCCTTGCGAAACACGTGTTCCCGACAGGCGCTCATACAGATTAATTGCCTGATCTTCTGTCAGTGCGCAGATATAGTCACACACCGCCCTTGCGCAGCGCTCTTCATGGGTTCGAGTAAATCCACTCTTTTTCTCGTGCCTCTCCATTCCGTTGTAAATATCATCCAGAAGTTCCGGTACGGGATGGTCGGGATCTCTATGGCTTCCATCGCGATGCTTCGCAAATATTTCCATCAGGTCGTCAAAGAGTCTAGAAACTATCCTCTGTTGACCCCGCTGAACCATCGCCAGGCTGGGGCGCCTAATAACGTAAAAGAAGGTGAGTTCTTTAATTACTTCGACCTGGTACTCGGCGACTTTATCAATGCAGACTTCCCACCCCTCTCCAACCCGCCTAACGGAGACGGAGTTAAAGAAGAAGGTGAGTAGTTCACTCTGGAATCTGTCCAGCACCTTTCGGTCTTCCCGGGTATCTCGCCAGCCGCGATCTGGCATCAAGCGCTTCAGCTCGCGGTACTCCCGCTTAAATGCTTCCTCATCAAATTGATCGTATCCTCTATTGCCCCTTCGCGATCGGGCGAATTCTAGGAATTCGTCGGCGCACTCACTCTGGAGCAAATGAAGAGGCATCAGGCCCCCGCGAAAATAGTCATACAGATCGTGAGTGACATAGGAAACGTCATCAGCCCAGTCCATCAGCACAGCAGCGACACAGCGCCTACCTGGTTCCACTTCGCCTTCTCGGGCGAATAGGAAATCTTTCTCTTCGCTCCTGTAGACACCCCACTTCCCTCCCCTGCCCCTAAAGGGCCAATCTCGATCCGCCGACTCTGACCCTTCCTCCCCTAGATATCTCGGATACTTCAACACGGAATTTAGGGTCGCCCGAGTTAGATCCAGCCCATAGTCGACATGCGCATGAACAGCAAGCTTTGTGAGTGCCCGAAAGGTCTGGGCATTACCTTCGAAGCCCCCATATGAAGACATCTTCCTAGATAGGATCGTTTCCGCCGTATGTCCGAAAGGTGGATGGCCGATGTCGTGTGCGAGACCGGCAGATTCGACGATGTCCGGGAAACCGCTCTTGCCTCCAGGGATGTATTTAGCGAAATCCCGATCTTGACAGAGCCGCTGAGCCATTCGGCGTCCCACCTGTGCGACTTTCAGGCTATGGGTAAGCCGGTTATGCAGAAGGTGATGCTCTCGGACTGCAGCGACTTGCGTAATGCCCGCCAGCCGTCGAAATGAAGACGAATACAGTATCCGATCCCGATCGCGCTCGAACGGCGAGCGTGGGTCAGAGCCCTGAGATTGGTAATGCATTCGAGTAGCGTGAAAGTCCGTGTCCATCTTGAGAGGCATCTCCCTCTCCACTTCCCAGCCGCTCATCCCTGGCAAACTCTCGGCAGAGATTTCCAACCCGAATGCGATCCAGTGCCCCCATTCACCCGGAAGGGCACTCTCAACGTTCACGGGTGGAGACATCGGAAAATTTACCCGAGAAGCTCCGATGATCCCGCTGCTTGAGTTCAGGCCGACTTCACCTTGTCCCGAACCGGAACACCGCCAGGAGTCTTGTGGTTTGGAACCAAATAGGCCACGATCGCCTGCGATGCAACGCCGATCAGCGCGATCCAGATCTCCTTGTTGAACTCCCCCGCGACGATCAAATTGATGACCCAAGCAGCTAGCGCGGTAGTGAGAGCAGCCCACCACTTCTTAGTGGGAAGTCCCCACCACTTGGCCTTATGGGTTCGCTTCATCGCGACTTTCGGTTTCGCAGCGTCGCGGGTTTCTTCCGCCATGGCTCACTCCACTCTTCGCAGCGGGTTGCGTAAGCCCAACGTCCAGCTACTGCTTATGGTACGCGCATGGATTGAACGAGCAAGTTGGCTCGAACCTCAGCCAGTTCTAGAGATCTTTAATGGCTGGGGTTAAGCGGGTTGCAGGTCGAGCGTGGCCTTGGCTTTGAGGCCATCGATGAGACCGGGGCGGTATTGCATCCGTTTGAGCCGGGTCTTCACCAGTGCGGTGAGCTGAAACCTCCGCCGTTAAAGATCGGATCGGACACCCTGAATCGGTGAAACCTGCTGTCTGATCACGACTTGATACGCTCCCAAGACGCACCTCAAGTAGGCTTAAACGTCGGCAGAATGGGATGCGGGACGCCCAACTCACCGGGCTGCTCGGTGACGCCGTCGCCTCACAGGTCAGCTTCGGCTCTGTGAGCGTTGCCGGGCGCCTCGCCCTTCCCCCCTGCCTCGACGGGTGCGTAGCGCCGCCTTTGGAACTCATCGCGCTCGACGTCCGGGATCCTCATTGATTCGGCGAGCACGGCGGCGAACACGTTCACTTGAGCGTGGTTGGTGTCTCCGTGGAAAATCCACCTGATGTTCTCGTCACGCGTGATGAGGTCGATCGCCAAGCGCTCGCTTCTGTCGTGCGTGGTCGCTACTCGGACGTATCGCACCCGGTCGATCGGGATGCCCTCACGGATCTCGCCTTGTTCAAGGAGCGCGCTCGTCTTGGCTGTGATGATGCGTTGATCCGTGACGACGACCAGGGTCTTCGCCGTCGCTTTGTCCCTCGCCGCCGCCAACTTCTCCTTCGCTCCGCCGAGGATCGTGGAAATCGGACCGAGAGTCTCAAGCTGATCGGGGAAGCCGAGGGCACGTACGGTCTCACCGTCGTCAAGGAACCATCGCAGGATGCGAAGGTACGGCTGAAGGTCCAGCGATTCGGATGCGCAGACGATGCCCGGAGCCTCAAGCGGAGGTGCCGGCGGACGCAGAGCATCGGCAAGAGGCTGGATCGCCTCCAGAAGGCGGGCCGAGGTTTGGCGGGATGTAATCGAGTCCCTTCGCTTTCCCGGCAGTGACAGCGTGTCGCGTCCGGGGAGTTCGGCGATGATTCGTAGCTCCCGCGTCAGCGAGTCGACAAGGCTCGCCGTCTCGGCGAGAGCGGAGTCGAGCTCTTGGCCGGTCCGGCGCACAATGTCGTCGACGAGCAGGGCCTCACCCGCGTCTTCGGGCCCAGCGGCTCTCGCCCGTGCGGCGTGGAGCGCCTGATATCCAGTCCATGCTTTGACAGAGGACAGGAGAGCGTGGGCGTCGAAGAGGATTGCCTCGGCGTGCATTTCGAGATACTCACGGCGGGCACGTCCATCGAGCTGATGGATCTGCCGGATGTGATTGCCGACGTTCAGCCGGTACAGCTCACGCTGAGTACGCAGGTCCGCCTTCCTACCCGCGATGGTTTCCCACAGGGACGTGGGGACCGATCCGACCTCTCGCGCCTGTTCAACCACGTGATCGACGGTAGCAACGAGCGCCGTCAGCTCGGCCCACTGTCTGTGGCGGACGGTCGTGAGTACCTGGCTTGTCAGCGCGATGTTGGTCCTGACGAGACCCGTGACCTCACTCAGCTGCATCTGAAGGGAAACCATGGCCAGCGCCGGCCCGAGCGCGGCCGCGGTCTGAGCCGCGCTTACCGCAGTCACGGGGATGAAGCGGGCCTGAGCGACGATGCGGCTGGAGGAGAACACTGCTCCGAGGTTCGCGCCGTCCTTGATGGCGAGCGTTCCGCCGGCCTTCAGCAGGGCCTGTGTCGCGTTGCTGAGCCTGTAGAGCCCCTGCGCGCTGGCGAATGCAGTTCCGAGGTTGCCGGCCACGGTCGCGGTGTTCCCGAGTGAGGCGAGGACGGCGGAGAGCTGCTTGCGGTCGGCGGACGACACGATCCCGAAGTCGATCAAGTCGGATCTGAGTTCCGCCGGGACCTCACCGAAAACGACAGCCACTCCTGGGAGTACCTCCGCCAGGACCATCGATGCCGACGTTGAGTCGATGTCCGAGTCGGGTGTTGGACCGTCCACAGCAGGTGAGCCGACGGTATGGCTCCGGCCGTTCTCCTCAGGCTCAGCGATCTCCATCGAGTCCGAAGGGTCCTGCATGCCATCTCCTCCCCCGCGAGAGCGCGCAACGGCCAGACGTCGTCGGCGTTCACTGCCGAAGTCTACGGTTCGACGTTCTGCGGTTTTGCCCCGATCCACCGGGCTGAGTTCCAAAGCCACCAGGGCTGCCCCAATCCTGGGGCAGCCCTGGGAAGTTCGCGGGGCACGGCTCGTCAGCGGGGCGCCAGGTGGTTGGCGAGGTGCAGCGCGTCGGTGGCGACGGACAGCGCGGTGTGAAGTCCGATGACCTCGTGAAGGGTGGGGTGCACGACGCCGGTCCAGTCGCCGTGGAGGTCCGGCCAGCTGGCGAGGAGGACCTCTGCCGAGGCCAGACGGAGGTGAGCGGTCACATCCATTCCGTCTCCGAGGCCGGGCTCCCAGCTGAGCAGGATGGAGCCGGGACGGAGAAGCTCGGACTTCAGGTCGCGTATCCACACCGTGTGGATCGGCTGGGCGGGATGAGGCGGCACGCAGCGGAGGAGAGCGCCGCACACCGACCGTGGCATGGGGCGATGGACCAGGTCGCTGAGGAGCAGGTGGTGCGAGGAGCCGGAGGAGTTGATCGGGGGCGCAGTGGGCCGTGTCCGCGGGTGGCACGTCATACGTCGGCCCAGTCCAGCTGGTTGCGGACGGCGGGTGGCAGTACGCCCTCCTGGCCGTTTTCAGCGATGTAGACGGCTCCGGTCGCCCCGGTGATCTCCATGGTGCGGCCGATGCGGTGGGCGTAGGGCCAGTCGGGATTGATGGCGAGATACACGGGCAGGTCGGGGTCGAAGGTCTGGAGCTGGTGAACCAGTTGGCCAACGGTGATCTCGGAGGGCAAGACGGTCTCCTTAGCGATGAGGGTGCGGAGCAGGCGTTACACGCAAGTGCAGTAGCGGGTGGGGAAGTTGATCAGAGCGGCGAGGAACCCGGCGACGGCCTGTGCCGGGGTATCCGGTCCGAAGGTCTGACGCCAGGCCCTGGTGCCGCTGATGTCCGTGACGTGGATGTGCCACAGCTCGCCGCGCGCTGCCTCACGGCTCTCGGGGAGAAAGCCCACGTACACGCGTCGGTCGGGGCTGGAGCAGTGGACGTTGCAGTCCAGGTCGGCGACGACGTCCCATCCCTGGGTCTTGAGAAGGTCGGTCACGGGTCGGGCGCAGTGGCATTCGAGTAGCCACTCACGCTCGCCGAGGGCGGGTGGAGGAAGCTCTGCGAGAGGCCGGAACATGGTTGGGGCGGTGAGCGTCACAAACAGAGAACCCTTCGTTGACCTGCGGTTTTTCCGGGCTCCCGTACGTTGACATGGTCTCGCGCTGTGTTTCCAGTCGTTGTCCGCGGTGTGCGTCTGCCGTGGGCGAACTGGCTCACCGCGACGACTGGTGTCAGCCGAACGCGGAATGAAGCGGCCGCCCCTGCAGCTGCTGTGGGAGCGGTCGATGGTGGGGTCGGATGGAAAGAGGGGGACGAACTGGCTCGAGCAGCGACGAGATTCGCGCGCACGACGAGTCTGTCGACGATGTCGAGGCGGCGTCGTTGGGCCGGTCCCGGATAGCTGATGGGCGGCAGATCGAGCTGAGTGTGGGGGAGCTGGCTCGGCTTGTGGACGCCGAGACCGATGGAGTGCCGTGAGCGGACCGAAAACGAGTGGGCCGGCGTCGGCTAATGCCGCTCAGGGCGAACCGTGTTGTGTGGAGCGCCGGTGTACGCAGGGGCTTCGGCGCTCGGCGACGAGGCTGTCGTCTGTACGCGACGACGGCGGGTTACCCGCAGTTGGAGGCTTGGCTTGCCCCGGGCAGGGGAGTGTGGCCCATGGCGGAGATCGCTCCCGTCGTGTCGGCAGCCGACGCGGTCACGCCCAGCTCCGCAGTGATCTCGGCGGCCGTCCACCCATCTGCACGATCCCCGACGGTCATGCTCTCGGTAGGGCGCCTTCGACGGCTTTCGCGGTGTGGCGGACGGCACCAGCGTCGGTGAGGAAGAGGGACGGACCGGCAGCAGACCCGATGGGCACTCCGCCCACAGTTGCGGCACCTCTCGGCTGTTCAGTGCGTGTGCCCGCCTGACCGTCCCACTTCGCCAAGGTCGGGGGGCTCGTAGTAGTCGACATCCGTTTCTGTGACACCAACGTCCCCCACTTTGATGTGGGTTCGGTAGGCGTCGCGCACTTCGGCTGCGGTAAACGGCTGGAGTCCGTCTCCTCGCAGGCGCCAGCCGTAAACGCGGTCCTTCAGGCCTGGGGCGCTGGTACGCATGACGAGGCCCCCGGCCTTGTGTGCCGCGATACCGAAGGCGAGAACCGTGGTGAGTTCCAGCGCCTCGGTCTCTTCGAGTTGCAAGTCGCCGTCGGTGTGCAGGCCGACGACGAGGGTTTCGGGTACGGCGGAGACACGACACACGAGATGGTGGTCGCCGGGGGCCGCGGCGCTAAAGATGCACAGGAGGAGTTCCGAGGCTCGGGCGAGAGCCGCACGACCAATGTCCTTTCCGCAGGTTGCGCAGGGGCCTATGTGAGAGAGGAACTCGGATGCGTACTCCTGGGTGACCTGGCGGACGGACCTGTCGATGAGGTTGCGGGCGAGCTCGGCCAAAGGCTGGCCCTCGTAGGGAAGAGTGGGGCCGGTGACGGCGACCTCGGCGGTGAAGCGGCTGCGGCTGGCCGGGGCGTCGAGCGCGAGGCCGGCATCGGCACAAAAGTCGGCGTATTCCTCAGGGTCGAAGAGAGCGACGGTGGTGTGGCTTCCCTCACGCGCGCGACTCCGGAGCAGGGCTTCCACTTGCCGAAGATAGGACTCGTATTCGTCGAAGACGAAGGTGCGGTAGCGCCGCATTGCGGTGAAGTCCTGCTCGTCGGTGAGCAGGCCGATGGTGACGGCAGCTTCGCGGCGCAGGGCCCGTCCCATCGAGTGCTGCGTGGTGTCTGCCATGGTCGGTCCCCTGCGTGCGACTTATAAGGGTCTGGATGGTTTCGAGGTCTTCTGGGCGGCTGGTGAGGCGCATTCGGAATCCGAGTCTATTGATCCAAGTCCGAGAGCAGGTGCAGCCCCGGGGCAACGAGCCCTGCGACGAGGACGTGTACAGATCGTCCTCATCTTGCAAGGGGGCGGCTCTCCAGGAGTGGGGATCGTCAATCTGTACAGGCAGATGGCACCCGGCTGGCTTACTTCTCGTCTGGGATTCTTACCGCCTTCGGTATCGCTGGCTCCTTTAGTCCACGGTCCCCGTACGAGATCGTCAGCCTCGCAAGTGATTCCACGTAACTTCTGGTTTGTCGTTGTGGACGGCGAAGCCGTGGTAGAGGGGTGCGAGGGGCAGGGGCGCCGGTGACGGTGTAGCGGCCGAGGCAGAACGGGGAGACGGACAAGTCCCCCTCGGGAGTGGTGATCGACGCGGTGGGACCCCGGGCGGAGTGCGGGGGTCAGCGCTGCCGTCGGGAGCCGACGTGCGTGGCGAGCGCGGTCGGCGCGGCCGGAGGCGGAGGTACGTGCGTCGCCTGGGCCTGTGTGCTGAGGGCGAGCGCCACGGTGGCCCGCGGGCCGGGCCCGGTCGTGTCCGAGCGGACGATCGAAACCAGCGAGCGGTGCCGGTCAGGGATCTGGTCCAGGACGCGCGGCACGGGGGTGGGGTCCGTGAACAGGGCGGTGGAGGCCGTGATGAGGTGCTGGGGGGTGTACCGGCTGAAGAAGGCCTGCCAGCTCGGCGTGTACACGGGGTCGGGGCCGGCTGACATGCGCCATGTCGACCTCGCGGGCGTGAGCAGCTCGTCGTACTCGTGGAGCCAGCCGACGCTCATCTGATATGCCGCGTGGCCGTCGGGGGAGACCGTACGGAACGGTCGGGTCCCGTGTACCGGCTCCCACTGGTGCCGCGCGGTGAGGGATGCGGGGCTAGTGCCCGTGAAGCGCCGGCCGCCGCTGAGGTAGTCGGCGAAGTTGTTGTGCAGTCCGTCGACGAGGGCCCCGGTGAAGGCGGCGACGATCTCGTTGGGCGTGTTCCGGTCGAACGTGGTGATCCAGTCCGGGACGCCGAGCGGGTCCTCGGCGTAGGAGATGGTCCAGCCGCCGTAGAAGCTCTCCACGGCGTTGGCGACACGCACGCGCTGGCACGGGCTCGTGTAGTACGTGTCGGTGCCGAAGGCGATGGTCTTGGTCCAACCAGGAGCGGGATCAAGGCTGTTGAAGACGCTGCTGCTGTCGCCGGGGCCGGCTAGGTAGCCGGGGCCGACCAGGACCTCCGCATTCGCGTCGAGGGTGGGGGGATCGAGGCTGGGCATAAGCGGACCTTCGGGCGGCGGGGCACGGGCTGTTGAGCGGCTCGTGTGGGGGCACACGGGTGTGGTCGGGTGGTGGAGTCTCGCTCTGGGCGCCGGAATCACCTGGTTCGGGACGGGTGGGAAAGTGCGGTGACGTGTGCCGGGACACGTGGTTGAGGTACGGCGACGTGCGAGAACAGCTCGGAAGAAGCCCCGGGACTGCGGATCACGGCCGCGCTCGCCCGTGCCGCCTGCTGAGTTGTCAGGCTGTCCTGGTCCAGGAGAGTTGTCGCCGGGTGCACCGCTTTGCGGGCGAACTCCGCGAGTTCGGCGTAGACAGGCGTGAGTGCGCGGGCCGCGGCGGTGAGGGTGTATTCGGAGCCTCGGCCAGACAACGGGATGACGCGGGTGATGAGCTGGTCGGTCTGGAGCTGCGTGATTCGGTAGTGGAAGGAGCCGGTGGCGAGCGCGGCTTCGTCTCGAAGTGCACCGTGGGGAAGGGGGCCGTGCTGCGCGAGGGCGTGGAGGAGGCGGATCGCGCCCTTCCCGCGCAGGATGCCGAGGGCGTCTTCCACACGTTCCGCCTCGGCGAGCGCCCCGGCACCACCAGCGAGGTGGGTACGGTGCCAGTCCGAGAGCGCACGGTGCGCGTGTTGTGTGTCGCGGCCGAGCGGTGTGAGGTCGTACACGCCGAACTTGGGCCGTTCCAGGAGGCTGCTCGTCTCCATACGGCGCACGAGTTGGGCCATCGCGCTGGCGCCTACCCACGGAAGCGCGGCGTTGATGTCTGCCAGGCGCATGGGGCCGTGCTGCTGGACGGTCTGCAGGGTCCAGGTTGTCCAACGAGGCGAAAGACGGGCGACGGCCTGTACGACGAGTTCGGCGTGACGGGTGGGTGAGTTGGTGAGGTCTGGCACGGTGGGGTTCTCCGAAGGGGGTCGGGCGCCGTCAGCGGGAACGCGCGGTGCGTTCTGACGCGGTGCGGGAGCTGGTGATCGTTGCCGCTGGTTGCCGGATAGGCGTGACCGCCTGCCCGCCGCGGTGCTGGGGAGAGCGCGCCATGGCGGCTTGGGCTCGCCGGTCCTGCGGGGACGTGGCGGTGGCCGCCCGTTCGCGTTCCAGCCGGAGGGCTGCGGTGCGGTAGGCGGCCTGGTCCTGGCGCTCGCCGACCGCTAGGAGGTAGATCTCCCGTTTGTGCTGGGAGGAGGCGGGAGCGTCCCGGTACTGGATGACCAGCCGCCAGCGGGTCTCCGGGTCGACGTAGACCTTGTGGCAGCCCGCGAGTTCGCGTTGGAGGGCGGCGCCGCGTTCGTTGCCGTGGACCAGGTGCTGCAGTTCGAGCAGGGCCAGGTCGCGGATGTCCTCGGGTACGGCGCGCAGGTCGGCGAGGGCCTCGGGGTGGGCGGCGAAGGCGTACCGTGCCCGACTCATCGTGTACCCCCACGGGAGCGCGTCGGGGCAGGTCCTGCCGCTGGCCGCGGTG
Source organism: Streptomyces sp. NPDC047072 (assembly GCF_040643855.1). NCBI lineage: Bacteria > Bacillati > Actinomycetota > Actinomycetes > Kitasatosporales > Streptomycetaceae > Streptomyces > Streptomyces sp. NPDC047072. Next base: position 12,226 of record NZ_JBEYVC010000173.1, read on the forward strand.
GCGATACGGGTGCCGGAGGGAGGGCGAGGCCGTCGCCCGTGACCGTGGAGCGGGCGCGGGCTGCTGATGTCCGGCGGCCGGCGGCGCCTTGCGGGGCGGGCGCCAAGGGGAGGGGCGACTCCCGCTCCATGACCCACGTATCGGCCTCTTCGGCGCTGGTGAAGGCGCCTTCCCGCACGGTGTACGAGCGCAGGTCCTTGGTCGTCTCTTCGAGGAAGAGTCGATACGGCGCAGGAGCGGAGTCCTGGTGGCTGTCGTAGACGAGGGTGCGCACCTCGACGCCGAAGTCGAAGGAGCACGGGTTGTCGGTGTAGTGGTCGAGGACCTCGTACCGGTCGCCGGGGTTGGTCCGGAGCAGATCCTCAAGGCGTGCCGTGAGCCCGTCGGCCGGGCGGGGACCGTGTTGGTTGGACACCTCGGCGAGTTCCGACGGGCAGCCTCGGCGGATCAGCCAGTTCTGCGCCAGCGGAACGACGGGGTGGCGCTCGGACGCGAAGTCGAACGTGCCTTGCTCGACGTCGCGGGCGATGTGCAGCGTGACGTACGCCGCCGTCCCCGGGACGTCCCAGATCGCGGACCGGTCGTACATCAACAGGTGGCTCTCGCGGCCGTCAGCGCTGTGGTGCTCGGAGAGGGGGACGAACTGGTCGTCCGAGAACGTGACGGAGGAGAAGTCGTCCTCGATCTGCGCGGTGGCGGCCTGGAAGCCGTCGAGCCGGTAGTCCGGTGTGGAGGGTTCGTAGGCGTCGGCCATCTCAGACTCCGGCGGGCTCGGGCGAGGCCAGCAGCCGGTGGTGCGGGCGGGCCGCACTGGTGGTGCAGGCTCCGAACGGGCCGTCAGGAGTGCGGAGTTGGAGCAGGGCCGGGTCGAGGTGGTCGCGGTGCCAGGTGGACGGACCGGTGAGGCCGGCCTGGACGTCGGTGAGTTGCTGCCAGGCGAGCCAGAGCGTGTGCAGCCGGGCCACCGCCTCGGGATGCTCCTGCCACTGATGGCACCACGGGCGGCCGGTGGTGATCTCCCGTCCGTAGACCGGCAGGAGCAGGTTGTGCACCCAGTTGGTCAGCGCGGCCAGTTCCACGGCGTACGCCTGGGCGTCGAGCGCCAGGATGAAGACGGAGGCCGGTCCGTCGTCCTTGGCGTCCTCGGCGTTGGCTCCGGCCGGGGCGGGGGCCGACGCCGGGCTTTCAGGGCGCTCGGGATCGGCTGGTTCGCCGAGTTGTGGGGCGAGCTGGTCGTCGGTGAGCCGGGCGAGCGTCTCACCCTGCTTGCGGCTCTCGGCGACGAGCCGGGTGACCGTGGCGGCGAGGTCGTCGAGGTCGTGGTCCGGTATGCGCACCGGCTCGCTCTCGTGGGCGGGTTCGGACATGGCTACCCCTGGTGCAGGTTCTGGTGGGTGGGGTGACGAGGTTCCGGAGAAATGGGGGTTTGGCCCGGCTGGGAAAGCGGGTGTAGAAGGCCCAGGTCAGCGCGGCGTGCGATGGCTGCACACGGTCCCGGGCGGTGCCAGGATCTGCAGGGCACGGGCGGCCTGCTGGGGCACAACTCCGTTGCCCAGAGCGGTCAGTTGGGCGGGGCGGCCCAGCCCCGGCGTGCCGGTCACCCAGCCGGGCGCAAGGCCTTGCATCCACTCCACGAACCGCGGGCTGAGGCGGCCGGCGTCGTCGGTCGGCCGAGGCGCGGGACGAGTGACCCGCTCCCAGCGGGTGATCGCGGCGGCGTACGGACCCCAGATCTCGGCCCGTCCCCCGTGGCCGACGGATCCCCGAACAGCGGCAGCGACTGCGTGAGCGGAGTGCTGCCCATCGAGCTCTTCCGCTGCCCGGCCGTGCGTGTGGGCGTGGCATCCGGGGCGGGCCGCAGGCGTGCCGCCGCCGAGGGCAGGGTCAAGTCCCCATTGCCGTGGCGCTGGTTGGGCGAGCCCTTGGTTCCGTCCGAGGCCTTCGGGGTGGGCAGGAGCCACTCGACCTCGTCCGCCAGGTTCGGGCCGTGGCCGCCCTGCTTGCGCTTCGCCGGGTGCTGGCTGCCCCCGTTGGCCCCCAGGTTGCTGGTCGGGGTCTTGAGCAGCGGTGATCCGTCCGGAGGGCCAGGCGGCGAGGAAGATCCGCTCGCGGCGGTGCGGGGCTCCGACGTCAGCGGCGCGAAGCACACACCAGCGCGCATCGAACCGGATGTCGGCCAGGGAGCCGAGTACGGCACCGAGTGCGCGCACAGCAGGCTGGCCTGCGCTGTCTCCCAGACACCACGGGCAGAGTTCCACGTCGCCAGGGGAACCGGCGGGCGAGGTGAGGAGCCCCCGGACATTCTCGATCACCACCAGGCAGGGGTTGAGGGCTTCGATGGCGCGGACGACGTGGTGCCACAGACCGGACCGCGTGCCATCAGCCAGTCCGGCGCGACGGCCGGCGACCGAGACGTCTTTGACAGGGGAACCCGGCCGTCAGGACGCACACCTCCGGGACTTCGGCCCAGTTCACGGTCGTGATGTCGCCGAGGTTCGGCACGGCCGGCCAGTGTCGGGACAGGATCCGGGCCGCTCCCGGATCGATCTCGGCGTGCCAGGCGACGGTTCCGCCGAGCACTGCCTGGACGCCGAGATCCAGACCGCCGTACCCGGAACACAGGCTCCCGATCGACGGCGGAGTCTCCGCCGAGGTCAGGTCAGCGGCCATGGCGGGGCGCCGGGGTGTAAGCGAGCCGTACCGGACCCGGGGCGGGCGGTTCCACGGGCAGGCGGTAGATCGAGTTCGTCGGTCGTGCGGAGCGGCTCAGCGCGGCGAGAACACGGGGCGGGGTGCCGTCGATCCGGTCGGCGGCGCGCCGCAGCGTGACGAAGGTTTCCTGCAGCGAGTCCACCGTGAGGTCCAGCCGGTCCTGCGTGACGTCGAACGCGGACTGGCGGGCGTCGCGCAGATTCGCCGAGGCCGGGGCTTCCGCGTACCTGCGCAGGAATCCGAGCTGTTCGAAGGCTTCGGTGTAGTTGTTCATGGCGCGTCCCGCCGGGGCGGACGCGCTGGTGTAGGCGTCGATGACCGGGCCGAAGTCGAGTCCCGGGTCGTGGTCGGTGGCGCGGAAGAGGACCTCGTCGGACAGGTCCTTCACGAGTCCTGTCAGCGTGCCGAGGTGATGGGATGCGGTGGCGAGGTCGGGCAGGGTTTTGTGCGTGTACGACCGGATCACCTCAGTTCGGAGCTGCTCGAACTCCAGGGCCAGCGCGTACAGTTCTTCCTTTTCCAGGCCCGCTCGGCCGGTGTGGTCGGTCATGACGGACTCCGATGGTTGTGCCGGTCGGGAAGCGCGGCGCACGAGGCCGCGACCGGCGCCGAGGGGGCCGGGGCGGCTGGAGGGTGGCTACGGGCTCGGGCTGCCTCGATACGGGCGGCAGGCGGCGACGCACCCGGCCGACTAGTTGGCCGCTGTGGCTCGGGGCCGGCTTCGTGCGTGCGGTGCAAGCGGCGGCGTACGTCGTCCAGGGGGCCGAGAGCGTGCAGGGCGTAGCCGATCAGCCGTCCTGGGGCCAGGGCTTCGTCGTCGGCGAGTGCGCGCACCTGTCGGGCGACGGCGGCGGCTGTGCGGACGAGCGAGGCCTGGACGACCTGCTCGCCGAAGTGTTCGGCCACACCGGAGAAGGACAGCGGGTCGCAGATCCTGAGGACGCGTTCGGCGCTGAGCGTCCCGTCGGACAGTGCGCCCCGGCGCTGGGTCTCCCACAGCACGGTCAGCTGGTCGATGGGCTCGCTGCGGTGATGCAGTGCGCCCAGGGCGCGGTAGATCTGCTGGTGGCCGATGTCCGCGAAGTCCCCCGGACGCAGCCAGTCGACGACGTCGAGGAGTTGCTCGGGCCGGGCGCTGATGCACCCGAGGAGGAACTCCTCGTCGGCGAGGACCTGTTCGTCGACAGCTTGCGGCTGCTGGGCGGGCGACGTGATCGGCTCCGGGGGCGGTACCGGTCGCGGCTCGGTTCCCCACCGGTGGGCGAGATCGGCGAGCACGTCGGACAGGACCTGGGCGTGGTGGACCGTCTCCTCGACTCCACCGCGGACGGCGTCGGCACGCGCGGCCTGGTGGAGGCGGATGGCGTGCTGGGTGACGCTGCGGTGGATGGCGCCCTCCAGGACCATCCGCCCGTAGACGGGCGCATGAGTGGGGCGCGGACACGCGGAGATCAAGGAGTGGGCGTACGACGCGGTCAGTCCACGGGTCCGGGTGCCGGCCTCCCGCACCGTGTCCGTCACCCAGGACAGCGGGATCGGGTCTCCGCTCCTTGCCGCTGTGGCCGGGTGACCGTCGGTGTGGAGCTTGAGCATCGCGGCGTAGAGGGCCGCGTGTATCGGACGGTAGAAGTGATCGGGTCGCAGCCAGGGCGAGAGCTGGTCGAGTTGGCCGGGATCCAGGAAGACCGAGCCCAGCACCGCCTGCTCGGCTTGCATGAGCGGAGTCACGGCTGGTCCTCGCGCTCGGTGCGCAGCTTCGCGACGGCGCGGTCGGCGGCGGCCATGTCGGCGGCGAAGCGGTCCAGCTCGCCGGTGAGGCCGGGGCCCGAGGCGGGCGTGGCGCCGGCCGGGGTGACCAGCCACCAGCGACCGTCTCGGCGTACGGCGGGAGTGCCGGCGAGCCGCTCGGACGGGCGGACGGATGCCCAGGTTGGTACGGGGTGGGACACGGGAGCACCTCAAGAACAAGGGGGTGGTCGAGCAGTGGCTCGGGGACGCGACGGGGGACGGGGAACGCCCGTGCGTGCGTCTCGTGCGCGCGGCGTGCCGGGCCGGGCCGGTCATGCCGCCGGGCCGAAGTCGTCGCGGTGCAGCTGCTTGGCCAGCGCGCGCTCGGTGATGGCCGCGGTCGCCTGAGCGGAGGCGGCACCCAGGCGGACGGCGTCCGGCTCGCGATACCAGGGCTTGAGTTCCAGGAGGGCGGGGCGCACGCCGGTGGCCAGCAGCAGTGCGGAACCCTTGGGCAGGGCCCGGATCGCGTCGGCCGGCAGCACGCGCTCCTGACGCGTCGACACCGACGTGGACTTGCCCGACTCGCCGGTGGACACGGAGACGGTGCGTACGTCGTGGTCGCCGACGAGGCGGGAGAGCTTGTCCGCGAAGTCGGCGTCGTCGATGCCGGAGCCGACGAGCTTGATCGTCGCGGCGGACCACAGGGCGTCCATGCCGGCCTCGCCCCACACTCGTACGCCCTGGCGGTAGGACTGCAGGATCGTGATCGGGATGACGCCGCGAGACCCGAGGTGGGAGTAGAGGTCCGGCAAGTCGGAGATCTTGCAGACGTTGGCGGCCTCGTCGAGGATCGCGAGCAGCGGGGCGTCGAGGCGCCCGCCGTCGCGTTCGGCCTGGATGACGGCCGCGCGCATCACCGCGTCAGCGGCTGCGGCGATGATCGCCGAGGCGGAGCCGCCGCCGTCCTTCGACAGCAGGAACAGGGTGTCCTTGCTGGTCGCGAACGCCTCCGGCTTGAACTCCCGTACCTTCTCAAGGCCGTTGGGAGGGGTGACCCAGGCGGCGATGCCCGGGTCGAGGAGGCAGCTGGCGTACTGCCGGGCGGTCTCGAAGATGCCGTCGCGGGTCTCGACGGCTCCGGCCACGGTGCCCTGGAGCTGGGCGGCGACGCCGTCGAGGCCGGCGTCCTGGAGGAGGTCGATGGGGGTGCGGTCGGCGGGGGACGCGAGCCAGGCCAGCACGTCAGTGATGGGCCGGTGGTCGCGGGCTGCGGCGAGGAACAGCGCGGTGAGGGTGTTGGCGGCGGCGGTGGACCAGAAGTCGCCCGCGTTGGACTCGTCCACGGAGGCGGTCACGAAGTGTCCGGCCAGCCGCCGGGCACCGGCGAGATCGTGGGCGTCGGCAAGGATGTCCCACCACATGGTCTGCGGGGCGTGGGCGATCTGCTGTGGATCCAGTGTCCACACCGTGCCTGCCCGGGAGCGCTCGTCGAGCGTCGCCGTGTAGGCGTCGCGCGCCGCCTTGTTCGAAGTCAGCAACACCGCGCCTGGGGCGCGCAGGATCGCGGGGATCGCGAGTCCGGAGGTCTTCCCGGAGCGGGGCGCCATGATCGCGAGGAGCACGTCCTCCCAGGAGGAGCGGACCTCGGAGGCACCCGGCTTAAGAGTGCCGAGCAGCACGCCGCGGTCGTCCGGCTCCACGTCCTTGGGCTTGGTGTCCTTCAGGCTGGGGCGTAGGTCGATCGCCTTGGCAGCGCTCTTGTTGGGCAGCAGGTCGGCCAGGTCCCGCCGGTCGGCCAGTCCGCTGGGGCTGCGGCGAAGGCGCAACCAGAGCCGGGCGCCGACGACGGCCGTGGCGGTGAGCACGGCGGCGGGCAGCAGATAGCAGCCAGTGACGATGGCGGACTGAGGCAGGTGTGGCCAGGCCTGCTCGGGGTGCAGGATCGCGTTGGTCGGTTGGAAGGCGGCCCACGGGTCGGAGCCGAGGATGGCGTTGGCGAGATTGCCGAACAGCCAGGCCAGAGAGCCTCCCGCCATCCCGAGACCGGCGATGCCGATCAGGAGGTAGAGGAGGAAGTCGGTGCCGGTGGTGGTCGAGGGCGAGCTGGTACGCGGAGATGACAAGACGGGATCCAGAGGGGTGCGGACCTACGGGTGGCGGCGAGTCGGCGAGGTGTTCTGGAGGTCACGAGCGGGCTCCTAGCGGGTGCGGCGGTGAGCAGGCGGGTCCGGTGCGGGAGGCGGTGCGGCGGCGGGTTGGTCGGAGCCCCCTGCGGTCGGTGCCGCGCTGCGGGTGGGAGCCGTCGAGTAGTAGCGGGCGACACCCTCCTGCCAGCTCCGCTTCGCGGGACCGAGATCCCGCATCCGGTCGCTGGCGGCATGCAGGTCGGTGCCGAGCTCCCTGACCGCCACGGCGGCATCTTCGAAGAGGTGCGACAGCTCCCATCCGACCTCCGTGTCAGCCGTGTTGGCCTGCACGGCGGCGGCCTCGAAGAAGTCGCCGAGACGCACGAGGAGGCCGTCTTCCGGGTCCAGGACCTCGTCCACGATGTCCGCCGCCGCCTCGTAGGTGGCCGAGCCGTTCAGGTGGTCGGCGAGCGTGAGGACGCTGTGCCCGATGACCCGATCACCAGTGGGGTCGGTGGGCGTGGTGACCCGGGTGACGTCGAGGCCGGGATCGAGTTCGACCCGGTAGCCGACCGCGGTGAGCATCCGGGCAGCATGGCTGGCCATCTGGTTCTCGCGTGCTTCGCCCATGTCCCAGGGCAGGCGGTACCAGAAGGAGCGCGGCGTGGTCACAATGACGAAGCCCGCGCGCTTGAGGAGGGTGACGGCCAACGCGTCGCCGCCTTCGGCGATGACGTTCCCGTCCGGCTCGCGTGTGATGACCACATCGGGTGTGGTGGACATTGGGGCCTCCGGTCCGGGCTAGAAGTGCGGGTTCTCGGTCGGCCGGTCGCTCGCGGCGGCGGCGTCCAGCAACTCGGGTAGGTCAGCCGGATCGGCGTCACGCTGATCCAGCCACCACCCCGCACGCGTCAGTGGCCGTACGGCCTCCTCGACGGCCTCCCACTCCGCGTCGCTGATGGTGCCTTCCAGGACGAGGGCGGCGTAGGCGGCGGAGACGAGCTGGTGCCGGCAGCGGGTGCCCCAGGCCACCGCGCGGTCGGTGCCGTCCAGCGGGGGCATCCGGTACCGCGCCGACCACTCCTCGGCCTCGGACTGCTCGGCGGCACGTTTGGCGGCCAGCCACTGCTCCGTCGAGGCGGAGTCGGTGTCGCGAGCAGCTTTCCAGCAGTCGGTGCAGTCCTTCTGGGCGAGCCAGCGGGCGAAGCCGGTACGGCGGTCGGCCGGACGGTTGGACAGATCGTGCATGACCTCGTGACCACAGGTGTGCTGGACAGTCCACGTCGTAGGGACCCCCGGGGAATTCCGTTTGATGGGCGTTACGTTCGAGGTCGGGCTGCTGGTCTGGGGCTTCAAATCGAGTGCCTTTCGTTGGCGGTTGGGGTGGTGGCCTGCGTCGTGTCAGCGTGTCCTGCGGATGGCGTCTGTGGCCGCCGTGGCGATGGCGGCGGGAGCGCTGGAGGGCTGGGGCAGGTGCAGCAAGGTGGTCCCCGGCAAGTGCTGGGACTCCGTGGTGAGGGTGAGCTGGAGTACGGCGCAGCCGGCGGTCGTGAGCTGCTTGACGCGGGTGACGGCAGAAGCGGTTTCGTCGCTGCCGTAGTGGGCGTCGGTGACGATCACGAGGAGGCGGCCGGCGCCGGGGCGGCTGAGTTCGAGGCCGTGGTCGAGTGCGTCGATGGCGTCGCCGAGGTTGTGGTGGCCGCCGTTGGCATCGAACGTCGTCACGCGCTCTGGTGCTCGGTGGGTGGGCCGGGTCAGTGCGGTCAGGTGCTGGTCATAGGCGATGGTGGCGGTGAGGGAGTCGGGGTCGGTCAGGGCTGCTGCGCGTGCCACGATCCAGGCAGCGGAGGCGACGGGCGCGCAGGCGGCCCGCATGGAGCCGGAGACGTCGACGGCGATACCCACACGCAGCGGTGGGGAGGGGGAGTTCCGGCGGCGGGTGTGGGTGAACGGTTGTGCGGTGGGGACCGACCCGGCCGCGCGCTGAGCGTCGCGGGCGAGGGCCGCGCGCATGTTGAGGCGGCCGGGCGGGGTGGGGCTGGTGGTCCGCTCCTCGGTCCGCTCGCGGTAGGCGGCGGCACGCAGGGCGCGGCTCAGGCGCGCGGCGGCACTCTGCTCGGCGGCGGTGGGCCTGCGGGTGCCGGTGACCGGGCTGCCGTAGGGCGCCGGTGTGCCGTCAGGGGTGACGGTGGTGCCACGGGCGTTGAAGACCGACTTGGCGGTGGCGGCGGCTTTGCGTCGCTGGCCGGCCCGCTGGGCGCGGTCCTGAGCCTGCGCCGTGGACTGCGCGGCCATGGCGTTGGTTGCTGCGGCCTGTGCCGCGAGGTCGGCGGCGTCGGTGGCTGCCGCGTGGTCCATGACGGCCCCCACGGCGCCGGACAGCAGATCGGTGAGGTTCTTAGGCACGGGCAGGGCGGGGGCCGCGGTGTCCAGAGCGTCGCACCATTCTTGACCGTGCGCGAGCATGGTCGTGGCGTCGTGGTCGGCGCACTGATGGGCTGCCCTCCAGATGCGGGTGAGCGTGGCCAGCAGGTTGGCGCCCAGCACCTTTTCGCACAGATCGGCGACGACCCTGCTCTCGCCGGCGTCCAGGATGCCGACGTCACGGCGGCCCAGGACCAGGGCCGCCACGGCGGCGGCCTGCTCGATGCCCTTCAGGGTGGGGTGCGCGATGTCGGGCATCACCAGGGTCCGGGCACTGGTACGCAGGTACGTGCGGTCCGTGGGCCGCCTGGTCAGGTGTGCGCCTTCGACACGGCTCTCCTCCAGCAGGAGCGCGGCCTCGACGACACGGGGGTTCGCTCCGGCAGGCTGCGTCCAGACGGAGTGGGCCGCGTGCGCGGCCTCGTGGACGAACACTCCCCAGGCGGCGGGATACCGCTCCTCGTCGCCCACGATCCGCGGATGGATTTCGTGGGGCTTCAGCGGGGCGAACAGGCCGGCGTCGAACTCGACCTCGCCCAGAGTGGGGAAGAACGCGGCCGGTGCGCCGCTGCGCGTGCCGGGGCGGCAGGTGACGAGGAGGTCCTGGCGGCCGGAGAGGGTGACCAGCCGGTCGCCGAGTTCGGCTCCCACGCGCAGCCACAAGTGCGGGGAGGAACGGGGTTGCGCGGGCGGGGCGCCGTCGTCGTCCCATCGCGCGAGGTCGGCGTCGTCGTCCCGTGTGGTGGCGGGGGACTGGACGTGGTGGTGGGCGCTCATCGCGAGCGGCCCCGGTGCACGGAGCCGATGCCGGCCGGGGACTGCCGGACGGCCGAGGCAGGGAGCTGCTTGCCGAGGGTGAGGGGCGCGACCTCCTTGACGCCGACAGCCTTGATGACGGCAGCGGCGACGGCGTCGCGATCCTCCACAGGAGCGATGCCGACCAGGTTCGCGAGCGCGGCTTTGGTGCCGAGGACGGCCTCGGTCTTCTGGTAGCTGAGCAGTTCCCGCAGTTGGGGGGCCCAGCCCAGCTCGCCGAGTTCGAC
>NZ_JBEYVC010000174.1:0-22218 GCF_040643855.1 Streptomyces sp. NPDC047072
GCGGCGGCCCGACTCCCACGCCGTCGGTGTCTTCCTCAACGGCGACGCGATCGCGGAACCGGACCCGCGCGGCCGCCGGGTGGGCGGCCGAGGAGCCGCACGCGCGCGTGCCGTCGGCCGCGTTCGACGGCGGCCACGCGGTGGCCGACGCGCCGGAGCGCCCCGGTCCGGGCCCGTCGGCTCACGACTCCGGGCAGCCCGACGGCGCCGCGCGAGCACAGGACACCTCCGGGTTCTTCGGGGGCCGCCCCTCCGCGGCCCCCTCACGGCCCGCTCCCGGCGCGGACGAGGCGTCGGTGGACTCCGAGGCCCTTGAGGCCGCCGAGGAGGCCCAGGGAGCCGTAGAGGCCGCCGAACGGGCCGCCGAGGCGGAGCGGGCCGCCGGGGCGCGCGCCGAGCTCACCGCGGACGGTGACGACGCGGAAGTCGGGGTCGAGGCGGCCGACGAGCAGGCCCCGGATGGGCGTGCTTCGGACGAGCGGGCTCTGGACGAGCAGGCTTTGGACGAGCAGGGCGCCGACTCCGACGAGAGCCCCGCGACCTCCGCGCTCCCCGGCGAGGAACACCCCCTCGCCTCCTACGTGTTGCGCGTCAACGGCGTCGACCGCCCCGTCACCGACGCCTGGATCGGCGAGTCGCTGCTCTATGTGCTGCGCGAGCGGCTCGGGCTCGCGGGCGCCAAGGACGGCTGCTCGCAGGGCGAGTGCGGTGCCTGCAACGTCCAGGTGGACGGACGGCTCGTCGCCTCCTGCCTGTCGCCCGCCGTGACCGCCGCCGGCAGCGAGGTCCGCACCGTCGAGGGCCTCGCCGAGGACGGCCACCCCTCCGACGTGCAGCGCGCCCTCGCCCGCTGCGGGGCCGTGCAGTGCGGCTTCTGCGTGCCCGGCATGGCGATGACCGTGCACGACCTGCTGGAGGGCAACCCCGCCCCGACCGAGCTGGAGACCCGCCAGGCGCTGTGCGGCAACCTCTGCCGCTGCTCCGGCTACCGGGGCGTCGTCGAGGCCGTCAAGGAGGTCGTCGCCGAGCGCGAGGCGCACGCCGCGGCCGACGCTGAGACGGACGGCGACGAGGCACGTATTCCGCACCAGGCGGGCCCCGGGGCCGGCGGCGTCAACCCGTCGGCGTTCGCGGCCCCGGGGTCCCAGGGCGCCCATGAGCAGGCGTACGGACAGGGACAGGACGGAGGCCAGGCGTGAGCAACGAAGCCGCCACCGCGACCACCGCCGCGGAGGCAGCCCCCGCCCCCGAGCCGATCCCGCACGGCCTCGGCGTCTCCCTCCCGGCCGCCGACGCGCGCGCCAAGACCGAGGGCACCTTCCCGTACGCGGCCGACCTGTGGGCCGAGGGCCTGCTGTGGGCCGCCGTCCTGCGCTCCCCGCACGCGCACGCGCGCATCGTGTCCATCGACACGTCCCACGCGCGCGAGATGCCCGGAGTCCGCGCGGTCGTCACCCACGAGGACGTGCCCGGGGTCGCGCTGCACGGCCGCGGCAAGGCCGACCGGCCGGTCTTCGCCTCCGAGGTCGTACGCCACCACGGCGAGCCCATCGCCGCCGTCGCCGCCGACCACCCCGACACCGCGCGGATGGCCGCCGCCGCCGTCATCGTCGAGTACGAGGTGCTCGACCCGGTCACCGACCCTGAACAGGCGTTCGAGGCCGAGCCCCTGCACCCCGACGGCAACCTGGTCCGGCACATCCCGCTCAAGCACGGCGACCCGGACGCGGCCGGCGAGATCGTCGTCGAGGGCCTCTACCGCATCGGCCGCCAGGACCCCGCGCCCATCGGCGCCGAGGCCGGCCTCGCCGTGCCCCGCCCGGACGGCGGTGTGGAGCTGTACCTGGCCTCCACCGACCCGCACACCGACCGCGACACCGCCGCCGCCTGCTACGGCCTGGAGCCCGAGCGCGTCAAGGTCGTCGTCACCGGCGTCCCCGGCGCCACCGCCGACCGCGAGGACCAGGGCTTCCAGCTCCCGCTCGGCCTGCTCGCGCTCAAGACGCAGTGCCCGGTGAAACTCACGGCCACGCGCGAGGAGTCCTTCCTGGGCCACGCGCACCGCCACCCGACCCTCCTGCGCTACCGCCACCACGCCGACGCCGAGGGCAGGCTCGTCAAGGTCGAGGCGCAGATCCTGCTCGACTCGGGCGCCTATGCCGACACCTCCTCGGAGGCGCTGGCCGCCGCCGTCGGCTTCGCCTGCGGGCCGTACGTCGTCCCGAACGCCTTCATCGAGGGCTGGGCCGTACGCACCAACAACCCGCCGTCGGGCCATGTGCGCGGCGAGGGCGCCATGCAGGTGTGCGCCGCCTACGAGGCGCAGATGGACAAGCTCGCCAAGAAGCTCGGCGTCGACCCGGCCGAGCTGCGGCTGAAGAACGTGCTCGCGACCGGGGACGTCCTGCCGACCGGCCAGACCGTGACCTGCCCGGCACCGGTCGCCGAACTGCTCCAGGCCGTACGGGACTACCCGCTCCCGGCGCTGCCCAAGGACACCCCCGAGGACGAGTGGCTGCTCCCGGGCGGCCCCGAGGGCGCGGGCGAACCGGGCGCGGTGCGCCGGGGCGTCGGCTACGGCCTCGGCATGGTGCACATGCTCGGCGCGGAGGGCGCGGACGAGGTCTCCACGGCGACCGTACGCGTCCAGGACGGCGTGGCGACCGTGCTCTGCGCGGCCGTCGAGACCGGCCAGGGCTTCACCACGCTGGCCCGGCAGATCGTCCAGGAGACCCTGGGCGTCGACGAGGTCCATGTGGCCCCCGTCGACACCGACCAGCCCCCGGCCGGACCGGGCTGCCGGGGCCGCCACACCTGGGTGTCCGGCGGCGCCGTCGAACGGGCCGCGAAGATGGTCCGTACGCAGCTCCTGCAGCCCCTGGCGCACAAGTTCGGCATGTCCACCGAGCTGCTCCAGATCACCGACGGCAAGATCACCTCGTACGACGGCGTCCTGTCGACGACCGTCACCGAGGCCATGGACGGCAAGGAGCTGTGGGCCACCGCGCAGTGCCGCCCGCACCCCACGGAGCCGCTGGGCGAGGACGGCCAGGGCGACGCCTTCGTGGGCATGGCCTTCTGCGCGATCCGCGCGGTCGTGGACGTCGACATCGAGCTGGGCTCGGTGCGGGTGGTCGAGCTGGCGCTCGCCCAGGACGTCGGCCGGATCCTCAACCCCGCCCAGCTGGAGGCCCGTATCGAGGCGGGCGTGACGCAGGGCGTGGGGATAGCGCTCACGGAGAACCTGCGCAGCGCGCGCGGGGTCATCCGCCACCCCGACCTCACGGGCTACGCGCTGCCGACGGCCCTGGACGCGCCGGACATCCACATCGTCAAGCTCGTCGAGGAGCGGGACGTGGTCGCGCCGTTCGGGGCGAAGGCGGCGAGCGCGGTGCCGGTGGTGACCTCACCGGCGGCGATCGCCTCCGCCGTACGGGCCGCGACGGGACGTCCGGTGAACCGGCTGCCGATCCGGCCGCAGGCGGCGGTCGTGACGGGGCCCTGAAGGCCCTTTGATGGAGGGTGTGGTCCTCCTCACCGGGGTCATGGCGGCCGGGAAGTCGACTGTCGCGCAGGCGCTGGCGGAGCGGTTGCCGAGGGCGGCGTATGTCCGCGGGGACGTGTTCCGCCGGATGATCGTGTCCGGGCGCGAGGAGTACGCGCCCGGCGCCGAGGGCGAGGCGCTGTCCCAACTCCGGCTGCGGTACCGCCTGTCGGCGGCCGCGGCGTACGCGTACGCGGAGGCCGGGTTCACGGCGGTCGTCCAGGACGTGGTGCTGGGGGAGGAGTTGCCGGCGTACGTCGGGCTGGTGCGGACCCGGCCGCTGTACGTCGTGGTCCTGGCACCGGACGCTTCGGCGGTCGCCGCCCGGGAGGCGGGCCGTTCGAAGACGGGGTACGGGTTGTCATGGACCGTGTCCGCGCTGGACGAGGCGCTGCGGACGGCGACCCCGCGCATCGGACTGTGGCTGGACACCTCCGGTCTGACCCCCGCGCAGACGGTGGAGGCGATTCTCGCGGGACGGGAACGCGCGAGGGTGCTCTGACGTCTCCTTGATGCGGGGGCGTTGTCAGTGGTGGCGCGTAGTGTTTCGAGCAGTGGGGAAGAGCGCCGCGGCCCGACGGGTCCCCGGCGTGCCGCCCCGCCACGGGGTCTGCGCGAGAAGCACACGGGGGAGCCATGAGGACGATCGATGCCGTCGCAGCGGCGATCACACTGACCGAGGACGAACTGCACCCGACGCTCACGCACGCGACCACGCGCCGCTGGCTGCGCGGCCCCGGACTGCCCGCCGACAGCGACCTGTTCACCTTCGAGGAGCTGCGCCGCGAGGGCCTGCGGACGGTGGCCGACTCGACCGGCGACCCGGAGGGACGGCTCAGCGACGAGCTGCGCGACCAGCTGGTGATAGGCGGCCTCACCGACCTGCGCGGCGCGGAGACGGAGTCGGTCCTGCTCGACGGCGCCACGGGCGAGGTCTCGACGACGTCCTTCCTGCACGACCGCCCCGACCTGATGGGCCGCACCCCGCTGGCCCCGTCCCTGCCGACCCTGGTCCGCTTCGCCACGGCCACCGACGAACTGACCGAGGTCCGCGGCCAGTTCGCCTCCTACGCCGGCCGCTTCGGCCCCACGGTCGTGGAGGAGGCGACGCGTCAGCTGCTCACGGTGTTCGAGGAGGGCATGGGCGGCGAGGTGCCGGCGTTCTGGAAGATCGCGGCCCTGATCCGCCCGCTGGCCCTGGTGGCGGGTCCCGGCACCGGGTCCGGCCTCGCGCTGGACCTCCCGCCGCGCCTCCTGGACCAGGAGTTCGGCCGGGGCAGCGTCGTGCGCTTCGAGGACATCGACTTCCCCGCGACGCTCACCCACGGCCCGACCCGCCGCTTCCTGAGCGAGACGGGCCTGCCCGAGGACGGCCACCTCTTCCAGACCGACCCGGACGCGCCGCTGCCGACGCTCGCGGAGATCTACGCCGACGACGAGAGCGCCGTGCTGCCGCCCCGCGCGGACCGGTTGATCGTCCTGGGCCACCTGGCGGGCTCGGACACCCTCCTGGTCGACGGCGAGACGGGCGCGGTCCTCAACTGGACCGAGCGCGACGCGACCCTCCACCCCCTGAACACGGACATCTCCACGCTCGCCTTCACCCTCTGGCTCCTGCACCGCGAACGCGCGATGGACGACTCCCTGGCGTGGGGCCCGGCCCCGCGCCACTACGCCCAGGTCGCCAAGACGATGATCCGGGCCCTCTCCACGATCGACCCCACAGGCACCACGACGGACGCGGACTGGCACTACTGGACCCAGCGGTTCCAGGACGAGGCGAACGGAGTGCTCTGACGGATGCAAGGCATCACGGTCCGCAAGGCCACCGACGAGGATCTGCCCGCGGTGGCGGCCCTGCGCTGGCGCTGGGGGACGGAGAACACCGACCGCCCGCCGGTGGTCGACCAGGAGGAGTTCGTACGCCATTTCCTGGCCTGGGCCAAGGAGCACGCCGCCTCTCACCTCTGCACGGTCCTGGTCCGGGACACGACGATCATCGGCATGACCTGGCTGGCGATCCTCCCCCGCGTCCCCAGCCCCCGCGCCGTGCACCGCACCTCGGCCGACCTCCAGTGCGTGTACGTGGTCCCGGAGGAACGCGACAGCGGTCTGGGCGGCCGCCTCATAGACGAAACGGTCTCAATGGCCCGCGCCCTGGGCGTGGAACGCGTGACGGTCCACAGCTCCCCCCGAGCGATACCGGCCTACCTCCGCCACGGCTTCGAGGCCTCCCCACGGCTCCTGCAATCCCCTGCGGGCGCATGACGAAAAGGGCGCCCCTCCCCAAGGAGAGACGCCCTGCCCAAACCTGGAGGCCGTGGCGGGAATCGAACCCACGTAACTCGCTTTGCAGGCGAGTCCCTAAACCACTCGGGCACACGGCCGTGTGTGTTGATGGGTTGACCGTAGGGGGCGGTGGGGGAGGGGCTCAAGGGTTCTTCGGGGGCTGCAATGTGACTGCCATACTGCGTTCATGAAACGGGGGTCGGGGCGGGTGATGGGGCGTTGGGCCTACGCCCAAGGTCGGAGAGTGTGGGCGGCTTTTGACAGGGGTCAAGCCGGGTTGTGGGGCTTACTCTGGCGGGCATGGCTGCTCTGGAACCCCGTGGCGTTGGTGTCGCCGATGACTCCGAGGTCTTGTCCGCCGGTGGCGTGGAGGAGGGGGTGCTGGGGCGGTCGTATCGCGCCCTGAGCGTGGGGATCGTGTCCGTCGTGCTGCTCATCGCCTTCGAGGCGACGGCTGTGGGGACGGCGATGCCGGTTGCCGCGCGGGAGCTGGACGGGATCGCGCTGTACGGGTTCGCGTTCTCCGGGTACTTCACCACCAGCCTGCTCGGGATGGTGCTCAGCGGGCAGTGGTCGGACCGGCGGGGGCCGCTCGGTGCGCTCACCACCGGGATCGCCTCCTTCGCGGCGGGGCTGCTGCTCGCCGGGACCGCGACGGGGATGTGGGTGTTCATCCTGGGGCGGGCCGTGCAGGGGTTCGGGGGCGGGCTGGTCATCGTCGCGCTGTACGTCGTCGTGGGGCGGGCCTATCCGGAGCGGCTCCGGCCGGCGATCATGGCGGCGTTCGCGGCGGGGTGGGTGGTGCCGTCGATCGTGGGGCCGCTGGCGTCCGGCGCGGTGACCGAACACCTCGGCTGGCGCTGGGTGTTCGTGGGGATACCGGTGCTGGTCGTCTTTCCGCTGGCGCTCGCGCTGCCGCAGATACGGAGGAGGGCAGGAGGGCCGGTCGGGGGCTCGGGCCACATCGCGTCCGACGGCTCGGACAGCTTCGACGGTTCCGGTGGCTCGGACAACCGCAAGGGGGCCGGCGGCTCTGACGGGACCGACGGCTCCGAGAAGTTTGGCGGTACCGAAGAGGCCGGCGGTTCCGACGACTTCACCCGTCCCACCTCCACCCCCACCCCCTCCTTCGACCGCCGCCGTATCCGGCTCGCCCTCGGTATCTCCCTCGGGGCCGCCCTTCTCCAGTACGCCGCCCAGGACCTCCGTCCGTTCTCCCTGCTCCCCGGCGTCATCGGGGCCGCGCTGCTCGTGCCGGCCGTGCTGGGGCTGTTGCCGCGGGGGACGTATCGGGCCGCGCGAGGGCTGCCCTCCGTCGTTCTGTTGCGCGGGGTCGCCGCGGGGTCGTTCATCGCGGCGGAGTCGTTCGTTCCGTTGATGCTGGTCACGCAGCGGGGGCTGTCGCCGACGCTCGCCGGGTTCTCGCTCGCGGCGGGCGGGGGGACGTGGGCGCTGGGGTCGTGGGTGCAGTCGCGGCCGCGGGTGGAGCCGTACCGGGAACGGCTGATGACGGTCGGGATGCTGCTGGTAGCCGGGGCGATCGTCGCCGCGCCGAGTGTGCTCATCGACTCCGTGCCGGTCTGGACCGTGGCCGTGGCCTGGGCGTTCGGGTGCTTCGGGATGGGCCTGGTGATCTCCTCCACGAGCGTGCTGCTGCTGAAGCTGTCCGCGCCCGAGGAGGCCGGCGCGAACTCCGCCGCGCTCCAGATCTCCGACGGCCTCTCCAACGCGCTCCTCCTCGCGGCGGGCGGCGCGGCCTTCGCCGCCCTCGGCGGCGGCACGGTGAGCCACACCGCCACGCACGCCTCCGGCGCCCATCCGGCGGCCTTCGCAGTGGTGTTCCTGCCGATGGCGGCGGTGGCCCTGGTCGGAGCATGGGTGACGACCCGGCTGCGGGAGCGGTGAGGGGGCACACAGGAAGCCGCTCGCAGGTAGAGCGGAGGCACACCGAGTCCCAGGCCCGGCGGTGAGCAGAGGCTGACCCACGTACCCGAACGGATCCGATCCCCCGCGCCGTAATCCCCTCGCCGGCCCTCCTGACACCCCCTACCCTCACCCCCATGCACCAGCTGACCCTCACCCTCCCGCCCGATCTCCGGCAGCA
Source organism: Streptomyces sp. NPDC047072 (assembly GCF_040643855.1). NCBI lineage: Bacteria > Bacillati > Actinomycetota > Actinomycetes > Kitasatosporales > Streptomycetaceae > Streptomyces > Streptomyces sp. NPDC047072. The sequence goes on from NZ_JBEYVC010000174.1 coordinate 7,938, forward strand.
GCTCGACGACCTCGCCGATGCCACCGGTCGCAGCCCGGAGGACATCGCCCTGGACGCCGTACGACAGCATCTGGCGCGGGAGGCGGACGCGGTGCTGGGGACCGCAGGGCCGCTCGCCGACGCGCATGCCGATCTGCTGCGGAGGCTCGGCGAATGACCAGGTATCTCACCGTCGCGGAGGTCGAGCAGGTCGCCAGGATCGCCTTCGGCGGGCGGGCCCCCGAGGCGCGGGACGTCGGGCTGTTCGAGTCGGCCGTACGGCGGCCGCGGGCACGGATGTTCGGGGCGGAGGCATACGGCGATCTGTACGAGCAGGCCGCCGCGCTGCTGCACGCCCTCGCCACCAACCACCCCCTCGTCGACGGCAACAAGCGCACCGCCTGGCTGGCCGCCGTGACCTTCCTCGGGGTCAACGGGGTCGACCTCGGCGGGTGCGATCAGGAGAGCGCGTATGAGCTGGTCATCGATGTGGCGGCCGGGAGCGTGAGGGACATCGAGGTGATCGCGGGACGTCTGCGGCGGTTGTGACCTCGGTCCCACCCGGGGGCGACCCGGGCTTGTCCGCGCGTTGACGCGTCCCGCGCGCCGGTAAGGTGGCCCGGTTGTCATACGTAGCCGAGCGACCCTTGCGGAGACCGTGACTACCACCGCCGCCACCTCCTCCCACCACCTCTCTCCCGCCTTCCCCGGCCGGGCCCCCTGGGGTACCGCCAGCCGGCTGCGCGCCTGGCAGCAGGGGGCGATGGAGAAGTACGTCCAGGAGCAGCCGCGTGACTTCCTGGCCGTCGCGACCCCGGGGGCCGGTAAGACGACCTTCGCCCTCACGCTCGCGTCGTGGCTGCTGCACCACCACGTCGTGCAGCAGGTGACCGTCGTCGCGCCGACCGAGCACCTCAAAAAGCAGTGGGCCGAGGCGGCGGCGCGCATAGGGATCAAGCTGGATCCCGAGTACAGCGCGGGGCCGCTCGGCAAGGACTACCACGGGGTCGCCGTGACGTATGCCGGTGTCGGCGTACGGCCCATGCTGCACCGCAACCGCGTCGAGCAGCGCAAGACCCTCGTCATTCTCGATGAGATCCATCACGCGGGTGACAGCAAGTCCTGGGGCGAGGCCTGTCTGGAGGCCTTCGAGCCCGCCACCCGGCGGCTCGCGCTCACCGGTACGCCCTTCCGGTCCGACACCAACCCCATCCCCTTCGTCACGTACGAGGAGGACAACGCCGGGATTCGCAGGTCGGCCGCCGATTACACCTACGGCTACGGGAACGCCCTCGCCGACCATGTGGTGAGGCCGGTCATCTTCCTCTCCTACAGCGGCAACATGCGCTGGCGGACCAAGGCCGGTGACGAGATCGCCGCCCGGCTCGGTGAGCCCATGACCAAGGACGCGATCAGCCAGGCCTGGCGTACGGCGCTCGATCCGCGCGGTGAGTGGATGCCGAGCGTGCTGCGCGCCGCCGACCAGCGGCTGACGGAGGTCCGGAAGGCCATCCCGGACGCCGGTGCCCTCGTTATCGCCTCCGACCAGGACTCCGCCCGTGCCTACGCCAAGCTGATCCGCGAGATCACCGGCAACAAGGCGACCCTCGTGCTCTCCGACGAAGCCGCCGCGTCCAAGCGCATCGACGACTTCAGCGCGAGCAACGACCGGTGGATGGTCGCCGTACGCATGGTGTCGGAGGGCGTCGACGTCCCGCGGCTGGCCGTCGGTGTGTACGCCACCACCATCTCCACGCCCCTCTTCTTCGCCCAGGCCGTCGGGCGTTTCGTACGGTCGCGCAGGCGTGGCGAGACCGCTTCCGTCTTCCTCCCCACCGTCCCCGACCTGCTCACCTTCGCCAACGAGATGGAGGTGGAGCGGGACCACGCCCTCGACAAGCCGAAGAAGGAGGGCGAGGAGGACCCGTACGCCGAGTCCGAGAAGGAGATGGAGGAGGCGAACAAGCAGGAGGACGAGGACACCGGCGAGCAGGAGGAGTTCTCCTTCGAGGCGCTGGAGTCCGACGCGGTCTTCGACCGGGTGCTCTACGACGGTGCCGAGTTCGGTATGCAGGCGCACCCCGGGAGCGAGGAGGAGCAGGACTACCTCGGGATCCCGGGCCTCCTTGAGCCCGACCAGGTGCAGCTGCTGCTCCAGAAGCGGCAGGCCCGGCAGATCGCCCACAGCCGCAAGAAGCCGGACAGCGAGGCGGACCTCCTCGAACTGCCCGCGGAGCGGCGGCCCGTCGTCTCGCACAAGGAGATGATGGAGCTGCGCAAGCAGCTCAACACCATGGTCAGCGCGTACGTCCACCAGAGCGGCAAGCCGCACGGGGTGATCCACACCGAGCTGCGGCGGACGTGCGGGGGGCCGCCGAGCGCGGAGGCGACGGCGGGACAGCTGCGGCAGCGGATCGCCAAGGTGCAGGAGTGGGCGACCCGGATGAAGTGACCGGGTCCCCGACAGTCGTTCGACAGCCGACAACCCCATAAAACAGGCCAAAACGCGGTGGTCCGTACCGGTCAGTGCCCGGATTCTGGACTGAGACTTCCGCTCAGCGAACCCCCTTCGCTACTGTCCCGCTACGCACACGCCCCGTGGCAGCGCCGCCGCGGAGCGCAGCCGTGAAGCGACGCGGTCCGGTACAGGCCGGGCCGCCGGCCGATCGGCGGCCTCTGTTGCGCGTCGCCGACGGGACTCGGTGACGCACCGCCGCTCGGAGGACGCCGACCTCACCACTTGGAGGAGTGGGCGTCGTGACCGCGGAGACCTCTCAGACGCTCGACCGGGGACTGCGTGTCCTCAAGCTGCTGGCCGATACGGACCACGGGCTGACCGTCACCGAGCTTTCCAACAAACTGGGCGTGAACCGGACCGTGGTGTACCGGTTGCTCGCCACCCTCGAACAGCATGCTCTTGTACGACGTGACCTGGGCGGACGTGCCCGGGTGGGCCTCGGTGTGCTGAGGCTGGGGCGCCAGGTGCATCCGCTGGTGCGGGAAGCCGCGCTGCCGGCCCTGCGGTCGCTCGCCGAGGACATAGGGGCGACGGCCCATCTCACGCTGGTGGACGGGACGGAGGCGCTGGCCGTCGCCGTCGTCGAGCCGTCGTGGACGGACTACCACGTGGCGTACCGGGCCGGGTTCCGGCACCCGCTCGACCGGGGCGCCGCGGGCCGGGCGATTCTCGCGGCCCGCCGGCAGGGGCTCGGTGAGCCGGGCTACATGCTGACCCAGGGCGAGCTGGAGGCGGGCGCGAGCGGGGCGGCCGCGCCGCTGCTCGGGGTGACCGGGGTCGAGGGCAGCGTCGGCGTCGTGATGCTGGCCGACGCGGTACCGGAGCGGGTGGGACCGCGAGTGGTGGACGCGGCACGCGAGGTCGCGGAGGCGCTGCGCTGACGTGGGTCGGCCGACGGTTCACGGTGACGGGTGGGTGGTCGGCGGTTCGTGGCGAAGGGCGGGGGACGCGGGACGGAGGGCGGAGCGGTCGAGCGGGGGCACCAAACCCGCGGGAGTGAAGGCCGAGAGGCGCGAAGCCCGGGGGCGGCGAAGCCCCGGGGGAGCGCCCGCGGGAGTGAAGCCCGAGGGGACGGAAACTCCCTCCGTACGCCCCCCCGGACCGTGCACCCGTATACGCGCACGCGCACGCACCCGCACCCGCACACCCTCCGGTCATCCCGTCGGCATCCCCACCCCGTCCCTCTCCAGCGCGGCACGCAACAGCGCGAGAGCCTGGACGGCCGCTGACACCTCTGACGGGTCGAGTGCGCCCTCGACCAGTTCTGTCACGCGCTCCGTGAAGGTGTGTTCCGCCGCGTCGGTCAGCCGTGTGCCCTCCTCGGTCAGCGCCAGCAGGGACGAACGGCGGTCGGCCGGGTTCGGTCGGCGGGCCACCCACCCCTGCCGTTCCAGGCGGTCGATCCCCTTGCTGGTCGCCCCGATCCCGACCGCGAACTCGGTGGCGAGGTCGGCCACCCGGGACCCGGGATGCGCACGCAGGTAGTGCAGGAACTCGTACTGCGAGGTCACGATCCCGTGCCGCTCGCGCAGTCGGTCGTTCAGCGCGTTGTACAGCCGTGTCTCGCAGCGGACCAGGTCGGCGAAGAAGTCCCGGGGGCCGGACGTCGTTTTATATGCCACGGCATATACTGTACCGGCATCCACTTAAGGGAGGAACGACGATGAGCAGGGAACAGCGAGCCAAGATCGACGCGATGCTGCGCGCACCGCGGCCACAAAACCCCGACCCCGCGTCCGTCGAGGAGATCCGGTCGGGCTTCGCGGCGATGATGGCCACGATGATCGTCCCGGAAGGGATCCGCACCGCCCCGGCGACGCTCGGCCCCCGCCCCGCCCTGCTGGTCGAACCGGTCGACCGCCCGCGCGCCGGGACGATCCTGTACTTCCACGGCGGCTCCTTCGTCTTCGGCTCACCCGAGACCGCGCTGTCGCTGACCGGCAACCTGGTGACCGGCACCGGCTTCAGGGCCTACTCCCTGGACTACCGGCTGGCCCCCGAGCACCCGTTCCCGGCCGCGATCGAGGACGCGCTCGCCGCGTACCGCGCGCTGCTCGACGCCGGTGAGGACCCCGCGGCCATCGCGTTCGCCGGGGACTCCGCCGGGGGCGGCCTCACCGTCACGACCTGTCTCGCGGCCCGTGCGGCGGGACTGCCGTTGCCCGCGGCGATCGTGGCCTTCTCCCCGGGCCTCGACGGCACCCGGACCGGCGAGAGCATGGACACCAGGGCCGCGGCCGACCCGTTGCTGACGCGCGAGGGCCTGGAGCGCACGGGGGCGATGTACCTCGCGGGCCAGGACCCCCATCAGGAACTGATCAGCCCCGCTCTGCTCGCCGACCTGACCGGCTTCCCGCCGATGCTGCTCCAGGTCGGCACCAACGAGGTCCTCCTGGACGACTCCACGCGCCTGGCCGCGCGGGCGAGGGCGGCCGGGGTGGACGTCATCCTCGACGTCACCGCCGACGTCCCGCACGTCTTCCAGGCCTTCACCGGAGTCCTCGACGAGGCCGACCAGGCACTCGCCCGGGCGGCGTTCTTCCTGACCCAGCATGTGCGCGCTTCGGACACACCCGGCACGTCCGACAGCCGGCCGGGCCCATACCGGGGCTGACCGGCCCGTGGCCGGAAGTGGGCGTCGCGTTAGATTGATCCCGTGCTCTCTCGTCTCACGCGCCCCCGGGCCGTCGCCGTCTGTGCCGTCCCGGTCGTCGCACTGATCGCCACGGCCCTCTTCGCGCCGCTGCCGTTCGCGCTGGCGCAGCCCGGGATGACGGCGGACGTCCTCGGCAAGAACAAGGGCGCGGCGGTGATCACCGTCTCCGGCGCCGAGTCCCGCACGACGAGCGGGCAGTTGCGGATGACGACCATCGAGGCGACCGGGCCGGACACCCATGTCTCGCTCGGTGACGTCCTCGACAGCTGGTTCCGCACCGACCGGGCGGTCATGCCCCGCGACGCGGTCTACCCGAGCGGGCAGAGCGTCAAGGAGATCGAGGAGCACAACACCGAGCAGATGCAGGACTCCCAGGACGCGGCGACCCAGGCGGCGCTGAAGTACCTGGGGCTGAGCGCCGGCAAGGTCAAGGTCACGCTGAAGCTCGCGGACGTCGGCGGGCCGAGCGCGGGGCTGCTCTTCACCCTCGGGATCATCGACAAGCTGAACGGCGACGGGAACGGCGGGGATCTGACCGGCGGCCGCACGATCGCCGGGACCGGCACGATCGACGCGGACGGCACGGTCGGGGCGGTCGGAGGGGTCGCGCTCAAGACGCAGGCCGCGCGGCGGGACGGGGCGACGGTCTTCCTCGTCCCGAAGGCGGAGTGCGCCGACGCGAAGGCCGAACTCCCCAAGGGGCTGCGGCTGATCCCCGTGACCACGCTCAAGGGGGCGGTGGGGGCGCTGACTTCACTGGAGACGGGGAAGGGAACCGTTCCCGCTTGTTAGGCGGTCACGGGACGCGGGGTCGCGGCGAGCCGCAGCCCCAACTCGACGAGGGTCCAGCCGAGTCGGGTACGGATCTCGTACGGCCGCTTGGCCTGCGCGGCGAGCCGGCACGCGTCGGCTTCGGCGCGGAGGTCGGCGGCGCGGGCGTGGTGCAGGGCTAGGTGGGTCTCGGGGGCGTACATCAGGGCCTCTTCCTGTCCGACTTGATGGGGAACACGTGCGTGTGCAGGCGGACCTGCTCGGCTTCCGGGGTGTCCTCGGGGGGCTCGGCCGCGCGGTAGCTGTTGACCAACTCGTGCAACCTGCCGATGAGTTCGCGTGACTGCTCGGGGGTCAGACGCAGGGTCCAGTCGCTCAGGTCCGTCGCATCGTCGGTCCAGCTGGGGGACCACTGGTCGCGAGTGGACAGCCAGGTGGCCAGCTCGCGGTTGCGCTGGTTCACGAGCTCGTGCAGCAGCAGGTCGGCCGCGCCGCGCACCGCCGGATCCGGGCTCTGGAGCAGCTCCTTGTCCATTGCGACACCCTTGTCGACAGCCCGCCACCATCGCTCCCGTCCCTTGCCGTGCTCCGGGGCGTCCTCGATGAAGCCGTGCTCGGCGAGCTGGCGCAGGTGGTAGCTGGTCGAGCCACTCGACTCGCCCAGCCGCTCGGCGAGCATCGACGCGGTGGCGGGGCCCTGCCGACGCAGCGAGTTGAGCATTTCCAGCCGCAGGGGATGGGCGAGTCCGCGCAGGGACCGCGCGTCGAGTTTCCGTACGTCGAACCGTTCTGCCATGCGTACAAAGGTATCTATGCAAAGCTCTATTTGCAACGGGTTCTTTGTAAGTCGCGGAACCCCGACTCCCTACTTCACGAACCCCTCGTCCTTCATCCAGTCCAGCGCGACCTGATGCGGATCCTCCCCGGCGACGTCCACCTTCGCGTTCAGGGTCCGGGCCACCGTGTTCGTCAGCTTCTTCGTGACCGGGGCCAGGACCTCCGCGATGGCCGGCCACTTCTTCAGGGACTTGGAGTTGATCTCCGGGGCCACGTTGTAGTTGGGGAAGAACTTCCGGTCGTCCCGCATCACCGCGAGGTTCATGGACTTGATGCGCCCGTCGGTCGTGAAGACCTCCCCGTAGACGCAACTCCCCTTCGCCACCTGGGTGTAGATGATCCCGGTGTCCATCTGCGTGATGTTCCGCGCGGGCAGGCTCATGCCGTACGCCTTCTCCATGCCCGGCAGCCCGTCCGCCCGGTTGGCGAACTCGCTCTCCACGCACACCGACACTGCGCCGGGATCCTTCGCCGCGAGCGCGGCCACCTCGGAGAGCGTCCTCGTGCCGTACTTCTTGTAGTGGGCCTGGTTCATGGCCAGCGCGTACGTGTTGTTCAGCGCGGCCTTCGGCAGCCATGTCAGCCCGTTGCGCAGGTCCGCCTTCCGCACCGCCTCCCACTGCGCCTGCGGATCGGCGATCGGCTCGCTGTTGCCCTGGTACGTGATCCAGGCCGTGCCCGTGTACTCGTACATCCCGTCCGCGTCACCGGACTTGACCGCCTCCCGTGCCCCGATGGAGCCCTGGATCCCGGTGCGGTCGAGCACGTCCGCGCCCGCCGCCTCGAAGGCGATGCCCATGATCGCGCCGAGGATCAGCTGCTCGGTGAACTCCTTGGAGGTGACGGTGAGTTCGGCCCCGTCGAGTGGTTTCCCACGCCCGATCGTCCCCGGCTCCACGTCGTCGACCATCGGCGAACCGCTGGTCAGTCCGCACGCGGAGGCCAGCACCAGCACCCCGGCCGTCAGCAGACACCCGCGCTTCACGAGCCCGCCTCCAGTCCCCTTGGCCGCAGCAGGAGTTCGGCGAGGGAGGCCAGCCAGTCGACCAGCAGGGCCAAGGACACCGTGAGGATCGAGCCCAGCATCAGCACCGGCATCCGCTGGTTGGTGATCCCGGTGGTGATCAGCACACCGAGCCCGCCTCCGCCGCCGAAGGTCGCGAGCGTCGCCGTACCGACGTTGAGGACCAGGGCGGTGCGGACGCCCGCGAGGATCAGCGGGACGGCCAACGGCAGCTCCACCCGGGCCAGTACGCCCAGCGGGGACATGCCGATGCCGCGGGCCGCCTCCAGGAGTGTCGGGTCGTTCGCCCTGAGACCCGCCATCGTGTTGGAGAGGACCGGGAGGACGGCGTAGAGGACGATGCCGATCAGGGCCGCCTTCATGCCGGTGCCGAGCCAGATCACCAGGAGGGCCAACAGGCCGATCGCCGGGGTCGCCTGTCCCGTGTTGGCGATCGCCATGGCCACGGGGGTCGCCTTCCGGAAGGCCTTCCGGGTCAGCAGGACGCCCAGCGGGATCGCGGTGACCAGCACGAAGAACGTCGAGTACACCGTCAGCTTCACGTGCTGCCAAAGCGCCTTGGACACCTGCCCGTTGGAGAGCGCGTTCTCCGAGATCGAGTCCAGGTCGGCCTGCCGGAACCACAGCCAGGTCGCCAGCAGCACCGCGATCAGGAAGACGGGCAGGAAGGTCAGCTGCTGCCAGGTGACACGCGGCTTCGCGGTCGTCGGCCGCTCCGGTGCGGGGACTTCCAGCTCGGGAGTCGTGGTCACGCCCCCTCCTGCTCCGCGTGCGTCCGGGCCGCCCGGGTCTCCTCCAGCTCGTGCTGGTGCTCCACCGCCTCCAGCCGGTCGGCCTCCAGCAGCTCGTGCACGGAGTTCATCAGCGTCTCCATGTCGACGACCCCCGTGTACTCCCCGCGCCGCCCGGTCACCGCGACCCGGCCCGCGTTGTCCGTCAGCACCGCCTCCAGCGCGTCCCGCAGGGTCGCGTCCCGGGTCACCGTGTCGTTGACCAGCGTCCCGGCCCGCGCCAGCGAGCCCTTGGCGCGCATCAGGTCGCCGCGCCGCAGCCACTTGTAGGGGCGGCCGCGCTTGTCGAGCAGCAGGATCTCGTTGGTGCCGCTGTCCCGGAGCTTGTTGAAGATCTGCTGGAGCGGGTCGTCGATGGTGACCGTCGGATAGTCGGTGATCTCCACGTCCCGCACCCGGGTCAGGTTGAGCCGCTTCAGCGCCGCCCCCGCCCCCACGAACCCGGAGACGAAGTCGTCCGCCGGGTTGGTCAGGATCGCCTCGGGGGTGTCGAACTGCGCGATGTGCGAGCGCTCCCGCAGCACCGCGATCCGGTCGCCCAGCTTGATCGCCTCGTCGAAGTCGTGCGTGACGAAGACGATCGTCTTGTGCAACTCGTGCTGGAGCCGGATGAGTTCGTCCTGGAGATGGTCGCGGGTGATCGGGTCGACCGCGCCGAACGGCTCGTCCATCAGCAGGACGGGCGGATCGGCGGCCAACGCCCGGGCCACGCCCACGCGTTGCTGCTGGCCGCCGGAGAGCTGGCGGGGATAGCGGCCGTGGAACTCGCCCGGGTCGAGGCCGACGAGGTCGAGCAGCTCCTCCACCCGGTCGCGGATCCGTCCCTTGCCCCAGCCGATCATCTTCGGTACCAGCGCGATGTTCTGAGCGACCGTCATATGCGGGAAGAGACCGGCCGACTGGATCGCGTACCCCACCTTGCGGCGCAGTTTGACCGGGTCGATGTCGGTGACGTCCTCGCCGCCGATGCGGATCCGGCCGCCCGTCGGCTCGATCAGCCGGTTGATCATCTTGAGGGTCGTGGACTTACCGCAGCCGGACGGCCCGACGAAGATGACGATCTCGCCCGCCTTGATCTCCATGGTCACGCCGTCGACGGCGGGGTGCGGATTGCCGGGGTACCGCTTGGTCAGGTTCTCCAGCTCGATGGACGCACCGGAGGCGCCGGAGGCGTCAGACACGGATCCCCCTCGGAATCGTCAGCCGTCCGATCAGGACGTACGCGGCGTCGAACAGCAGGGCGAGGACGACGATCCCGAGCGTGCCCGCGAGCACCTGGTTGAGCGCGTTCTTGCTGCCCAGGGAGGCGATCCCGCGGAAGATCTCGTTGCCGAGGCCGGGCCCGGAGGCGTAGGCGGCGATCGCCGCGATGCCCATCAGCATCTGCGTGGAGACCCGGATCCCGGTCAGGATCGGCGGCCAGGCCAGCGGCAGCTCGACCCGCACCAGCCGCATGACCCGGGACATCCCGATGCCCTTGGCCGCGTCCACCAGCGAGGGGTCGACCCCGCGCAGGCCCACGATCGCGTTCCGCACGATCGGCAGCAGTCCGTACAGCGTCAGCGCGATCACCGTGGGCGGCACGCCCAGGCCCACGACCGGGACGAGCAGACCGATCATGGCGAGCGAGGGGATGGTCAGGATCGTCGAGGTGGCCGTGGTGGCAAGGTTGCCCGCCCACTCGCTGCGGTAGGTGACGACCGCGATCAGGACCCCGATCGCCGTCGCCACGACCATGCACTGGAAGACGGCGCTGGCGTGCTGGTAGGCGTCGGCGAGCAGCTGCTCGTGGCGGTTGCCGAGGTACTCCCAGAAGGTCACACCGGCTCACCCCACAGATCGGTCACTCGCTCGCACTGGCCTGTTCCACCAACGGGATGATCCGCAGCGGGACCGGGTTCTCCATCACGATCGCGGTGGCGGCCCGGACGATCCCATCGAAACCGACAACGCGGTCGATCACACGTTGGAGATCGGCGTTGGAGCGGGCCACCAGCCGGCACAGCATGTCCCCGCTGCCGGTCGTGGTGTGCAGCTCCAGGACCTCCGGCACGGTCGCCAAGTGCGCCCGTACGTCCGGCCCTTGGCCCTGCCGGATCTGCAGCGTGGCGAACGCGGTCACCGGGTAGCCGAGCGCCGCCGGATCGACCTCGGGACCGAATCCGCGGATGACTCCGTTCGACTGAAGCCGGTCCAGCCGCGCCTGCACGGTCCCGCGGGCCACCCCCAGTCGCCGGGACATCTCCAGCACCCCGATCCGCGGCTCCCGCGCGAGGAGCACGATGATCCGTCCGTCCAGCTCGTCGATCCCCACACCGGCCTCCCGAAGCGATGGTCATCCTGTACAGAAAGGCCGCCGATACGGCCGTAGCGCTGAACAGATTGTCCAGCGATTACGGCAACTATTGCGCACCTTGCCGCAGGAGGACCAGGCTGCCGCTATGACGCAGACCACACACCACACTCCCGACACCGCCCGGCAGGCCGACCCCTTCCCGGTCAAGGGAATGGACGCGGTCGTCTTCGCCGTGGGCAACGCCAAGCAGGCCGCCCACTACTACTCGACCGCCTTCGGCATGACGCTGGCCGCCTACTCCGGACCGGAGAACGGCAGCCGCGAGACCGCGTCGTACGTGCTCACCAACGGCTCGGCGCGGTTCGTGTTCACCTCCGTCATCAAGGCCGTGAGCTCCTGGGGCCACTTCCTCGCCCGGCATGTCGCCGAGCACGGCGACGGCGTGGTCGACCTCGCGATCGAGGTCCCGGACGCCCGCCGCGCCTACGCCTACGCGCTGGAGCACGGCGCGCGAAGCGTCACCGAGCCGTACGAGACGAAGGACGAGCACGGCACGGTCGTCCTCGCCGCGATCGCCACCTACGGCGAGACCCGGCACACCCTGGTCGAGCGCACCGGCTACGACGGCCCCTATCTGCCCGGCTTCGCCGCGGCCGCCCCGATCGTCGCGCCGCCCGCCCACCGCACCTTCCAGGCCATCGACCACTGCGTCGGCAACGTCGAACTCGGCCGGATGAACGAGTGGGTCGGCTTCTACAACAAGGTCATGGGCTTCACGAACATGAAGGAGTTCGTGGGCGACGACATCGCCACCGAGTACAGCGCGCTGATGTCGAAGGTCGTCGCCGACGGCACGCTCAAGGTGAAGTTCCCGATCAACGAGCCCGCGATCGCCAGGAAGAAGTCGCAGATCGACGAGTACCTGGAGTTCTACGGCGGTGCGGGCGTCCAGCACATCGCGCTCAACACCAACGACATCGTGCGGACCGTAAGGACCATGCGGGCGGCGGGAGTTCAGTTCCTCGACACCCCCGACTCCTACTACGACACCCTCGGCGAGTGGGTCGGCGACACCCGCGTCCCGCTCGACACCCTGCGGGAGTTGAAGATCCTCGCCGACCGCGACGAGGACGGCTACCTCCTCCAGATCTTCACCAAGCCGGTCCAGGACAAGCCGACCGTCTTCTTCGAACTCATCGAGCGCCACGGCTCGATGGGCTTCGGCAAGGGCAACTTCAAGGCACTGTTCGAGGCCATCGAGAGGGAGCAGGAGCGGAGGGGTAACCTCTAGCTCCCTTCGGATGAACTCGGGGAGAACCGTGGCCACGCCCTTCGACCTGTCGGCACCGGCCGTTCGCTGGTTGTGGAAGAAAGGCCCGCTGGGCGTGCCCACGGTCCACCAGTCGTTCGCCTTCGACGAGGTGCACCAGCACCTCTACGTCCTTCAAGTCACCCCGCACGGCGGTGAGAAGGGCGATCTGTGCCTGAGCCGGCTGACCTACGAGGGCAAGCTCCTCGGCCACATGATGCTGCGCGGCTTCGGGCACGGCGTGAGCATGGGCGTGCAGAACGCCGACGACGGCACCGTCCGGATCTGGACCGAGACCGACGCCAGGGGCGGCTACGGCACGGGCGTCACCCACTTCGGGTTCAAGGCCGGGACCACCCTCACCGTCAAGGACGTCACCGTCCTCAAGCCGATACCCGGCTCCACCAGCAATCAGCCGTCCGTGTGCATGACGTCGAAGCGCATAGCCGTCCGCCACCGCATGGACGGCGAGCCCCGCTACCGCGTCTGGGACCTCGACACCTTCCTCGCGGGGAACTACGGCGACCACCTCACCGACTGCGCCATGCCCGCCCCGCACCCCGACCCCGAGGTCCCCTTCCAGGGCTACGCCCTCCACGGCGACCACGTCTACCAACTCGCCGGCTCCGCCTACGACGACATCGACAACCCGCCGGCCAAGCGCGGCAACGCCTATCTGTCCTGCGTCGACATCCACACCGGCAAGCTGGTCCAACGGATGCGCACCCAGGCCGGGTTCTCCCTCGACTACCGCGAACCCGAGGGCGTGGCCGTGCGCGGCGGCGCCAAGCCCTGGCTGTGCATGGGACTGGCCTCCGGCGCGGTGGGCTCGCGCCGGATCTCCGTCTACTACAAGCCGCTGGCCGCGAAGAAGAAGTCGTAGGCCGGGATCAGCGCCTGCCGTCCTTCCACGGCACGTCCGTCACCGACGGCTCACCCAGCTCCGCGAGTGCCCGCCGGGCCTCCCGCACCCGCAGCGGCGAGAAGTACGGGTTGATCCGCAGCGCCTCCTCCAGATGCCGACGCGCGGAGGCGTCCCGCCCCAACTCCCGCTCGATCATGCCCCGATGGAAGGCGTACGGCGCGCTGCGCACCCCGCCCCCCTTCGTGCTGTCGGTCGCGATCCGGGCGTACCGCAGCGCCTCCTCGTCGGCCCCCGCCCGGTGCAGCGCCCAGCCCAGCGCGTCGGCCACCGCGATCCCCGGCTGCCGCCGCCACTCGGCCCGCAACAGCCGTACGGCGAGAGCCGGTTGCCCGTGGTCTGCCTCGAACTGCCCGAGCAGCAGCGCCTCGTCGGCCCCGCCGGCCGCGGCCCGCTGGACCCGCTCGCGCAGTAGGTCGTACTGCACGTGGGCCGCCTGGCCGAGCCCCAGCGACTCGTACAACTCACCCAGCTCCAGGGCGTATTGGGGCAGCGGCTGCCGGGCCAGGGCCGCCCGGTAGGCCCGTAGCGCCTCCGTCGTCCGGCCCAGCGCGGCCAGTGTCCGTCCCTGACCGGCCTGCGCGGCCCGCTGGTCGGGGTCGGTCCTGAGCGCCTCCTGGAAGTGCCGCAGCGCCTCCTCCAGATCACCCCGCTCAAAGGCCAGTTGCCCCAGCCGCTCCAGGCAGTCGGCCCGCTCGGCCGGTGCCGAGGCGCTCGCCGCCGCGTCGGAGAGCTGGGCCGCCGCGTCCTCGCGCCAGCCGCGGTCCCGGTAGACGGCCGCCGCCCGCGCCTTCACCGCCGGGCCGGAGCGCAGTTCCAGGAGCCGGTCCAGGGCGGCCCCGGCCGCCTTGTAGTCACCGAGCCCGGTGTACGCGTCGATCAGCGCCGGATACGTCGACCACCGCTTCGGCGCCCGCTTCCGCGCGGCCTCGCCCCAGCCCTTGGCGGCCCGGAAGTCCCGGCGGGCGTTGGCGAGCACGGCCAGCCCGTCGAGCGCCCGCACATCGTTCCTCCGCACCTTGAGCGCCGTACGCAACGCTGTGTCGGCCTTCGGATAGAACGCGGTGTCCGCCGTCCGCCGCCCCTGCTCCACGTACGCCGTCCCGAGCACCGCCCACGACCCGGCGTCCCCGGGATGCCTGCGCAGATGCGCCTCGCGCTCGCCGATCAGCGCCGCC